>CAYFQZ010000354.1:0-5875 GCA_964345305.1 uncultured Ignavibacteria bacterium
TCGGTGAAAGCCAACCCCTGGTGGAGCAGCGTCTTGATGCCGATAGTTTTCCTATTTTCGGCAATCGTCTCGGGAATCGCTCTGATACTGCTGGTCTACATGGTTACCACCATGTTTCGACAAAAAGAGATCAGCATGCCTTGCCTAAACAAGCTGGCGGAGCTTCTGATCTATGCGATCATCGTTGATTTCTCGCTGGAGCTCTTGGACTTCATTCAGCGGCTCTATGAATCGGAGGAGTCGATAACTATATTGTCGGAGATGATCTCCAGCAGGTTGTTCATAAGCCTGATAATCTCACAGGTGCTTCTTGGCAGCATAGTACCGATGGCTTCACTCGTCTGGGCCAGATTCGGCAAGGTTCCAGACGAGATGAGGAGGATGGCCTACTTCATCGCGGCAATTCTGGTCCAGATAGGCATCTTCAGTACCAGATGGAATGTTGTGATAGGGGGACAGCTATTCTCAAAAAGCCTCAGAGGCTTGACCGTCTACAAAATGGAGCTATTTGGGCTCGAAGGTGTGCTGATGACAGGGTTTTTGCTGTTACTGCCGCTTATCATCCTATACGTCCTCTGCAAGTTGCTGCCTCCTTGGCCAGATTCCGAGGCCAAGCTGGAATACTCTCCAGTTGACAATCATCGTTCAGACTAAGGCTTTCTTTTCTTGAGTTAATTCGGAGAGAGAGTCTGTAGATCCTACTCTGAAAGCGGCGAGGGGGATCTTAACCGCGAGGAAACGTAATTGACGAAGTTCTACAAAAGCGAAAGGTTTGTACGAACGGCGACGCGATTGGGAAAACTTGCCATCGTGGGACTAGTCGCAGCCGTCATAATGACCTTTATCGGGCTCCAGTATTCGGCCAAATCAGAATTCTGCAAGGTATGCCACTACATGTTGCCCTTTTACAACGGCTGGGCAACCTCCTCCCACAACATGGTTCCTTGCGTGGAGTGTCACTATCCTCCCAGCGTGGAGAAGGAGATAAAGGGTAAGATAAAAGCGCTTACCTCCTTAGTTCAATATTTCACCGGAGCCTACGGTAAGCAGCGACCTTGGGTGGAGATATCGGACAACAGCTGTTTGCGGGAAGGCTGCCACAACCGGCGTCTCCTGGCAGGCAGAGCCAATTTTGGAAACATTTTGTTCGATCATACCCCCCATTTGACTGAGATCAGACGCGGCAAGAGACTTAAGTGCACCTCCTGTCACTCCCAGATCGTGCAGAGAGAGCACATGACCGTGACTAAGACCACTTGCTACCTGTGTCATTTCAAGCGGGTCGCTGGTGAGAAGACTTTGGATGACTGTGACATGTGTCATGGCCCGCCGCTTTCGCCGGTGGAGTACCTGGGGGCCAAGTTCGATCACTCCGACGCTCTAAGAAGAGGCGTGGAATGCCGCAAGTGTCATATACATGTGATTCAAGGTAACGGCGGCGTCTTCAGGGACAGGTGCTTCTCATGTCATACCGAACAGGAAAAACTGGACAAGTATGCCGATGCTATGCTAATGCACGACAACCACGTGACCAAGCACAAGGTGGACTGCCTACGGTGCCACGATGAGATCAGGCACCAGGTGCTGGAGATGGCCCAATCTGTCGAGATGGAGTGCACATCGTGTCATCCCGATCACCATGCTGCGCAAAAGCAGCTTTTTCTGGGGGTAGGCGGCCACGATGTGGAGTACAGGCCCGACCCCATGTTTCTTACCCGGGTCAGCTGCACCAGCTGCCACATATCGCACGAAGGAGACCTCTTCAAGGGGACCAGCGCCCACCCAACCGCTGCCGCCTGCATGTCGTGCCACGGCACCCAATACGGTGCCATATTGGATCAGTGGAAAAAGCAGATGAAGAACATGCTCTCGGCGGTACTCCCTTCGCTGGAGAGATCCAGGGCGGAACTCAGACAGCGCGCCGCACGGCATCCGGCAGCTGAAAAGGCAGTGGGTCTAATTGATGAAGCCGAGGAGAACATCAACCTGGTCAGATACGGAAAGGGGGTGCACAACATCAAGTACTCGGTGAGCCTGCTGTCTGCCGCCAACGAGAAGTTGGACCAGGCGATGAAGCTGATCGGGTCAAGTTACAGACCGAAGAATTTGCCCGTTTCCGAGGCCGTTGTCAAGTCCGAGTGCTACAGCTGTCACATGGGAATCGAAAAGAAGAGCACCATTTTCTTGGGAAAACGGTTCGACCATACCGCTCACCTGTTGAGAGAACAGCTCCCCTGCCAACGGTGCCACTCCGACGAAAAAAAACACGGGGAGACGATTTTAAGCCTCAACGATTGCCGAACCTGCCATCACCCGGACAAAAGCATAAACTGTACGACCTGTCACGAGTGGGGTCCCGCCGAGTCCGTTGAGTACGAAAACGTCGATTTCCTGCATTCCCATCATTCCGTAAAACAGGGCATGGACTGCCTTCTTTGTCATCAGTTGAAAGAGGGAACGTTTGTCATAGACAGGAAAATGGACTGTTCCTCCTGTCACCATCCCATGGAGGAAACCAGTTGTGAGGAATGTCATACTGTTCAAAGTGGTATGTTTTCGGGAGAAGGCGTGCTGGACTATCAGCCCGCGCCGGATGTTATGTACTCCTCCCTGGGATGCACAGATTGTCATGCAGTTCCGGAGCAGGGAATGACCAGGGAGATGGTGAGGGATGCATGCGAAAACTGCCACGACGAGGGTTACGCTGAAATGATGGACCAGCGACAGGAAGAGGTTAACACCAAGATCATCTCACTCAGAGAAAAGATCGAGAACCTGAAGAGAACCCTGGATAGGTTCGAGGGAGATGAAGAGACTGAAAAGTTGCTGAGATCAGCCCTGGAGTTTTCAGAGAAGAGATTGAGCCTGGTGCAAAGAGATGGAAGCAAAGGGGAACACAACTACGACTTGATCTCCAAGATACTAGAAGATGCCGCCCTAAGGTTGGAAGACTCGAAGCTGCTTATCCCTTAGCCGGAGGGCGCTCCGGCATGCCCAACATGATCCACGGACATTCTAGTTGGCTCTTCTTGAGGGGGATAGGACAGCACCTTGTCGGCGCTGCTGGAATTCCGGTGATTAAGCCCGGTGAAGCCGAGACGCGTTTACGGATGTCTCAGGAATTGGACACGGGCTGGCTACTCCATCCTCAACGTGCTGATCATCTCGGAAGCGACCTCTTTTGCCAGTTCAGGAAGCGAAGTAATCCTTCCCCAGCCGAAAAGAGTTTCCCGATCGTCGCCTTTTCGTGAAGCATAGGTGGCCCAAAGAGTCGTCCCGGTGTTGGTCTGCACCAATCGCAAGATCACGGTAACCACCGGCACAGGCTTGTTCTGAGATTCCTGCACCTCAAAATCGAGTACCGAGCCTACCAGGATAAGGTTTAAGTCCAGATTGTCTCCCAGCCACTTTGCTGCCTCCAGATCTATGTCCCGGGTGGTTCTGATGCGTCTCTCCTTCACAGCCTTCTTCACCAGGCCCGGCTCTGCCACATCAAACCTCCCCGTGCGCATAAGCTCCATGGCGAATATCTCGGTCATCTGCTCCGCCGCCTCCTCTTCTCCAGAGAGATTATCCAGAGGTAGCACCGCGATTCTCTTGAGATCAGAAAGACCAGGTCCGGGCCTGATATAAATTCTGGGCAGCTTGGGACAACAGGACAGAAAAACAATGAACAAGAGGCAGAGAGTGGTCAAGGGGCTGTAGACAGACTGCAATCTGCTCACTGAGGCCTGGGAGTGGGAGTCTGATCTTTTGTCTGTATTCGACTTCATCTTGGCTTCTTTCTCCTAGAATGCTTTTCCCACGAATTTCCTGACCACCTTGCGACACACTTTCTGAGACAGTTCCCCCAGGGTGTGAGTCTCTCCCAGTGAGATTATGGGAAGCTTGGGTCCACCCTTGGTGGAATAATTAGATTCCCAAACCACCCTTCCTGTGGGAGCATCGACCAGCTTCACGCTGAACGAAATCAGGGGATAGCTTCCCTGACCCAGGCGGATCATCTCGTAATCCTTGACCACTCCTTCGATTATCCCGTTGACTCCTGCCTGGTCGCCAATCGCTTTTAGCTGTTCGGCAGTAAGCTCCGCGGACGGTGAACCACCTGTGGAAGATCGCACCTGCTGGACTATGTAATCGAACTCTCCTCGCTCGATCACGTCGAATTTCTCGGTTATCAGAAGCTCGGTTACGAAGGCACTGGTCATCTTCTCTCCGGCAAATCGATCCACTGAGAGGTTAACGAAGGGTACCACTCCCACCTTTTGATAGAAAGACATATCGGCTTCCGGATTGAGATAGATTCTGGGTCCGCCGGCACAGGAAAGTAGAATCAGAAAAGTCAAGAGGAGACCGGCAGGAGAAGGTTTCGTACTCGGTTTTCGTATCTTCATTTTCACTCCTTAATTCCCGACCTAACTCCGTCAAAACTGCTGATTCAGAGTCACTCCTAAATTGCTGGCGGAAGCTGGGCCTCCCAGATTCGTGACATAATAGGTTAGGCTCACTCTGGTGCGTCTTCTCAAGGAAAGACTGACCTGTGAGTTCAGATTATCCGATGAGAAGCTTTCGCTGGTCTTAGGATCGTCAGACCATCTTCTGACATAAACGACGCTGGAGGACAACAGGTTTCGGTAAGGGTAGGATATCTCGCCGGACAGGGAATGAGAGTTGGGAATATTCCTTCTCTCACCAAGGTTAGTCTGATAGCTTGTCCGCAGGGTGAAATCACCCTTGCCCCAATAGATGAAATCCAGCCTGTAGTTTTCTAACTCCGAGTAGAGGAATTTTATTTTTGTTCCATCCGTGGTGGTCTGATAATTGAGATTGACCTGCAGGCTCTTTCTGGGCCTGGCTGCAACGCTCAGGCTTTTCACGACCTCGTAACGTCTGCTCCGGGCGCCAGGATTATCATTGTAATTCACGGTGAAATCAGAGCGCACCTCGATCTCCTGGTAGATTCTCATGCGGGAAGAGAGATAGAACAGATTGAGCGCATACTTGCCCACATCAGTATGAATATAATAGGTGCGGCGAAGAGATGCAGTGGCGTCCAGATTCTCGATCACCTGGAAGCTCTTCAGATTGGTCGCCAGGGTAAGGTAGTCGGTGGTTGAGGTCCGGCCGTCGGCTTTGGAGAAGGTGGAACCCCGGCTGAGGCTCATGTCCCACTTCGGGGTGAGGCTTGTCCCCACTCCCCCATAAAAGGAATGGGCATCCCTTTTGGCAACCACGCCATCCCGTCTGGTTCTGACAAGCTTCCCCTGATAATTGGCTGACCAGGTCAGAAGACGCCAGGGCCGCCCGGACCAGGTGGTGGAGAAAGAGTGACTGGGAGTCTTGAGCACCGGGATTCTATACGACCTTCGCTCGGTAAATGAGAAATCGTAACTCCAGGAGGTAGAGGTCGCCAGCGGGAGGCCGAAAGCGAATTTGCTCCCCGCCGTCACCGCTGAAGTAACGTTGTCCTTGGTCGACGTGAGTTTATTTATCGACTCCTGCTTCTGGTAACTGCCTCTCAGGCTGAGGGACCTGTATTTCCAGCCGGAGGATAAAACCCAGTATCTTGAAAGATTGTCCTTTTTTCTTACCTTCGAGTCATCAAAGGTATGGGTGTGTCGGTAGGAAAGCCCCAGATGAGGCCACTTGGTGGGGTTGACCGAGAAATTGGCCTGCACCACCCGGTGATTGGTGGCAACTCCACCGGATCTATTCGTCTTATAAGGCGTCAGGCTGTAAAATGCCCGATATTTGTTACCGGAGAGATCAACGTTGAACCTGGGACGGAAATTAGTTCTCTGCTGTCCACTGTATTGATTCCTGATAAGGTAGATCCCTACCAGAAGTCGGTTCTTGACCCACAGGTTATCGACCA
>CAYFQZ010000355.1:0-3449 GCA_964345305.1 uncultured Ignavibacteria bacterium
AAAGATAGCCCCAACTCCATGGGAGTTGGGGCTGCTCATTTTATTCTGTTAATCGGAAGCTACTTCAGGAGAACCAGTCTCTTGGTCTCGGTGAGATCCTTCGCTCTTAACTGATAAAAGTAAACCCCTGAAGCCACATCCTTTCCCGAAGCATTCTTCCCATCCCAGAGCACAGACTTGTGGCCTGAAGAGACATGTTCCGAAAGCAGAGTTCTGACCTTCTTTCCCAGGATGTCATAAATGCTTAAGCTAACGAGACCCGATTTCGCCAGGAAGAATTCGATCTTGGTTGCTTGGTTGAAAGGATTGGGGTAGTTCTGCGCCAGGGTGAAATCCTTTGGTGAGCTGGCGGATTCGTGGCCCTCTTCTTCTACGGCGGTATAGCCGCCGGTTTTGGTGTGCAGGATCGCGCCGCCCGCACCTACTGCCCAGCCGTTGTTAGCATCAGCGAAGAAGACCCCCAGCAGCCCGTTGTTGGTCACAGTCGGTTGGCCGAACCAGTTGGCTCCTCCGTCGGTGGTGTGCAGTATTGTGTCGGACGAGCCAACGATCCAGCCGGTGTCGGAGTTGGTGAAAAATACGTCACAGAGGTTCCACGGCATCCCCGAATTCGGGTGACTCCAATTGTCTCCTGCGTCTGTCGTGCGCAGGATTTTCCCGCCGTCTCCGACTGCCCAGCCGTTATCGGTGTCGGCGAAAAAGACACCCTTCAAAGTCTGAGTTGCCCCAGGGGTCAGAGAATCCCAGGCAGTTCCACCATTGGTGGTCCGCAGGACCGTGCCCCCGTAACCCACTGCCCAGCCACAGTTCGCATCCACGAAATGGACGCCCCAGAGCCACTCCGACATGGAGGAAGTCTGGGGGTTCCAGCTCAGCCCGCCATTGGTGGTATGAAAGATGCATCCAAGTTCTCCCACGATCCAACCGTTGGAGGCATCCGGGAAACTGACGCTTAAGAGCCTGTAGGTGACTCCCGCGGTCTGGGAATTCCAGTTGGCTCCGCCGTTTGTGGTGTGCAGGATGGTGCCGTCGTATCCTACCACCCACGCTGTGCTGGCGTTCGTGCAGCACACGTCATACAGGTAAGTGTCCGTATTAGAGACTTGAGGATTCCAATTGTCTCCTTCATCCGTGGTGCGCAGGATGGTACCTTTCTCTCCGACTGCCCAGCCGGTGTTGGCGTTTGCAAAGCAAGCGCTGTATAGACGCTCGTGGTTTCCCGAACCCAGCTCATCCCATGAGCTGCCGCCATCGGTAGTGCCAAAGATCAGCCCGTATGCGCCCACTGCCCATCCGTAGTTGGCGTCCGCGAAAAAGATATCGTTGAACCGCTTGTCGGTCCCGGAGGTTTGAGGGCTCCAGGTGTCTCCCCCGTCTGTGGTATGAATAATGGTACCTGAATTCCCTGCCACCCAGCCGTTGTTGGCATCCACAAAATCAACGCCGTTTAGCCATTGTGTTGTTCCGGAAGTCAGTGTATCCCAGTCCATCCCACCATCGGTCGTACGGATGATTGTCCCGGAGCCGCCAACCGCCCAGCCGGTGTCGGCATTGACAAAGTGGACATCCAATAGACTCTTTGAAGTCTCCGAGTCCTGGGCATCCCAGTTCAGGCCGCCATCGGTGGAATGCAGGATCGCACCACTCGTTCCCACTGCCCAGCCGTGATTGGCGTCGGCAAAATGGACTGCCTCGAGATCCGCTCCGGTTCCTGAGCTGCTGGGGATCCAGGTGTCACCGCCATTGGTGGTGTACAATATGGTATCGTGTTCACCGGTTACCCACCCGGTGTTGATATCCAAGAAATAAACGCCGGTAAGATAATCAGATACGCCAGCAACCTGAGGATTCCAGGAAGTCCCTCCGTCCGTGGTGCGTAGGATTGTGCCGCTTCTTGCTACGGCCCAACCGGTGTTGGTATTGACGAAGAAGACACTGTAGAACTGAAGGATCGTACCTGAGCTCTGGATTTCCCAGGTGCTTCCACCGTCGCTGGTGTGCATGATGGTCCCGTGGTTCCCCGCCGCCCAGCCGTTATCAACGTCTGCGAAGTGTACGCGATTCAGACTATTCCCCTGGGGCAGGGGGGCTTGCCAATACCAGCCTTCCTGGGCATGCACCGTACATGCCACCAGCACCAATCCCAAAACGATAGAGATTCTCTTGAACATAAACACCTCCGGTTTGATGTCTCCGCTATCATCTCCAAACAATTTGCTTGGACGCAATTCATCACTTTTGAGTCATTAAACCCAATAAATACCAAAAACCCCCGGTGTCAAGATGAATCTTAGAAGATAGCAAATTTGTCAATCCGGTAGAGCGGCTCATCATTACCTGCAAAACCGATTGGGAAAAGATAGACTTAGATTTCTCGATTCGTGAGAAACCATGAGTTGATTCTTTTGCGAAAAACTCTGGAGTGTCAAGCCTCAGCTTGACCTGTCCAATGAATCCCCACAACCTCCCATTGGCACCGGACGCATCGTCCGCAAAGAACGAGAGTTGTCTTGGGGGGAATGCTTAGGCCGCTTAGCTTGGGGAATTTCCATTCCCGAAGCCTCAAAAATAGATTAGCACTGCACTTGTAGGGGCGAATCTTCAGATTCGCCCTGTTCACTTAAATAGATTCCTCCACAGAAAATATGGAAGATACAGAATGAGTATTATTCCGATGAAAAAGTAACCGATCCTGATGCTGAACAAATCACCTATATAGCCAAACGCGAGACGTATCGGTATATCGATTATGACCGCGAAAAACACAATCAACGATTCAACCGTAGCTCTTCGATGAGATTCTACCTTTGAATGTAGCTCTCGGATGATCAACACTTCTACGATTCCCCATATGGGAAAGATGATTAAGAATGCTAACAGCCCGACGTATTTGCTCCCAAAAGAAATGGTCAGCAAAGCTCCGATCATGGCTACTAACGCCACTGTTTTTATTCGGGGGGCAGATATTCCTTTGAATCTTTCCGCAAAAAAACCTCCTAACCCGGAAAGGCCCCTTCTGAGCGCTATCCAGACCCCAAAGAAAGCCAAAGGGAAATTCACAGCGGTCAGGTAGAGCTGATCATATTCGTCAAGATGACTGATGGCGATATCCATTAAGACGAAGTAGAAAAACAAAAACCTAAGGAGCGGGTTAGTCAAAGCAAACTTGGCCGCTTTTCTGATATGCTCGAAAAACTTAACTTCTCCGGTAGAACGATGAAATGGCGGCTCCCGGAAAGTTAAGGCGATTATCGCTGCAAACAACGATGTGAAGATGGATACCGTAAAGGGCAGCCTGATATTTATGCTGCTTGCCAGATAGGCACCCAGGATTCCCGCCAGCGATACCGAGACAACACCGATAAATCTTGCTCTCCCCAGTACCCTTTCAAAGTCGCCTACCCTATTGATACTTTTGAGCGTATCATAGATGAATGCATTTGCTGTTC
>CAYFQZ010000356.1:0-7274 GCA_964345305.1 uncultured Ignavibacteria bacterium
TTATGGGGCTTCTGTAGCAGAACTCGGAGGCGTATTCCACCTCCACCGTAATCTGATCAGCATCTTATATCATGTACTCGCCCACTAAGGCTGCATGCCAGGCGGTCCCGCAGGCCGAAAGGATTATCCGGTCTATGAGATGAAGCTCCTCATACTGGAGATTGAGTCCGTTTAAGCGGGCGGTCCCCTCCTCATAGTTCAGTCGCCCCCTGATGGCGTTGCGCAGGGTAGTGGGTTGCTCGAAGATCTCCTTGAGCATGAAGTGGGCAAATCCACCTTTCTCTATCTGATCCAGGGTCCAGGATATCTCCTGAATTTGCGGGGTGACCTCGGTCTTATCCACGGTGGAGATGACAAAGCTTTCCCGATCCACCAGGGCCACCTCCCTGTCTTCCAGATAGACCACCCGGTTGGTGTGCCTCAGGATCGCTGCCACGTCGGACGCTACGAAATTCTCGCCTTTGCCGGTACCTATCACCAACGGGCTGCCGTGCCTTGCCGCCACTATCTGATGAGGATTGTCTTTGCAGATCACCGCTATGCCGTAGGTACCCTCCACCTGAGACAACGCGGCCTGGGCAGCCTCCAGAAGATCGCCATCATAGTATTCTTCGATGAGGTGTGCCAGAATCTCGGTATCGGTGTCGGAGGTAAACTTGTGTCCTTTCCTGTCCAGGAGTTCTCTGAGACTGCGATAGTTTTCTATGATTCCGTTGTGCACCACTGCAATGCCACCCTTGCAGTCCAAGTGCGGATGGGCGTTCAGATCTGTGGGCTCTCCGTGGGTTGCCCACCTGGTGTGGGCTATCCCCACTGTACTATTAAACTCCTTATTCCTGAGAAGCTCTTCAAGCGCATTTATCTTGCCAGCGCACTTCTCATGTATCAGGCTGCGATCCTCCAGCACTGCCATGCCCGCCGAATCATAGCCTCGATACTCCAGTCTCTTGAGTCCCTCGATCAAGAGCGGGACGGCCTTTCTTTTGCCCACGTATCCAACTATGCCGCACATGCCGGCTCCTTAAGGGTCACACCGGGTAAAGTCGTAGGCTGCCTGTCTGAGACTTCCGGACCGACTCCCAATTGGTGCTTTCTGACTAAAGAATACGTTCTTTTCGAGTGTTGGGAAGGCTTTTTTGTCGGGTTTTTTCCGGCGAGCGCAAGAGTCTCGCTGCTGGTCAGACCTTCCCGGAAAGGGGGGGAATTGCAGCACACCTGGTTTCTCGATATCAAGTCTTCGTACCCAAGCAGGCCTTTCTCTGCCGCGAGTTGGGGCGCACCAGCTTCTTCACCCAGTCAACCAAGCTCACCACGATCTGGTCTACGATCTGGTCTGGTATCCCATCCAAGCACTTGGACTTCATCCTCAGGTCCACCTGATCGTTGATCGGATCGATAACCAGAAGCTTGCTCTGGTTGGTGAGAGCGATCTCGGTAGAAAAGAGGTCAAGTCTGGAAATCCTGGCCGCTTTGCGCATTATGCTTTTCATCTCTGAGTGAGTTCTTGCCTGGACATCCGAAGGTGACAAGACCTCGGCGATCCTGGTGTGATTATCCCACCAGCAAGGAAAGATGCTGCCGAAGGCAAAGAAGACCCTGAACCAGGCCCTGCGGCCATCGATCTGGATCGGTTCGATTTTCTGCTGCACCAGGTACTCGTCGTCGGGAAACTCCCGACGGGCGCGCTGGATGTCCTCTGTGCTGCGGGCCTCCGGAACCACGCCGTCTCCGCATCCGCCGCAGGCCGGCTTGACCACAAACGGCGTCCCCACCTTCTCCAGACGGATTGACGGCAGCTTGGGATATTCCTCCCAGGGGGGAAGCACGAGAGTGTGCGGAACGTTTATTCCCGCGGAGTATAATTCCGCCTGCATGGCGGCCTTGTCGACGGCGTAGGGAAGGTGATCTGCGTCGTTGATCATTCTGGCACCATGGCTCTGCATCATCTCCACCAGCGGGTCGAAGGCCTCCTCCTGGTCGGAGGCTCGGTCGAAGAAAACCTTGAAGCCAAGCTCTTCGTTTTTTATCCGCTGAATGATTTCGGACAGATTGTGCGGATGGATTAAAAACGACGTTATTCCCCGCTTACCGCACTCCCCGTCGATGTTGCCGATGAAATCGGCGTCGTGCTCCCAGCACCAGGCGGTGGCTAAGTCGTAAGTTTCCAAAGTATCACCTCACTGTTTCAGTCTTAGTACGAATGTTTGGTGGCGTGATGTAGCACCGGACAGTCAGAAACGGCACCTTCTGGTCACTGTCAGTATGATCGGCTATATGGGGCCGTGGTTGAGTCTGTGGTCATTCAAATGTCCGAAATTTCGTGCGTGGGTTTTTCTTACGGAGGTCAATGAGCCGCGCCGGCCGCGGGCAGCGCTTCTAATCCTGATCTAAGATCTTGCAGGGAGTATCGGGGATTTATGTGAGGCAAGAGAATTCAAGCGGAATGAAGAATCGGGGCGCTGAGTACCCTCAGCGCCCCGATTCCGGTTTTTTTCTCCTGGCCGACTCTAAATCTGTGGAACCCGGCGACCGCTATCTTTCGCCGCCCAGGATAAGCGGAAGGCCGGATTCTGAGCTTCCGATGACCACAACCTTGGTGTTAGGACTTTCGGCTAACTTTATGGTCGCCTCAATTCCCTTCCACCGAAGAAGATTACCAGTAAGCCCCTGGGTTATGATCCGCTGAAAATCAGCGATCCCCTGAGCTTCGATCTTTTTTCGCTTGGCCTCCTGTTCTTCTTTGAGCAGGACAAATTGCATCCTTTGCTGTTCTTGGTCGGCGGCTAACTTGTACTCTATGGCTTCTGTTATCTTGGGGGGTAACGCTACATTTCTTATAATCACGTTTTCCACATCTATGAACTTTTCTTTCAGCACTCCGCTGACCGCTTCTAAGATTTCTGAGGAGATGATCTCCCTTTTGGTGCTGTAAATCTCATCAGGTTTGTAATTACCCACGATGCTTCGGGCTTCTCCCCTGAGCGCAGGGCCGATCACCACCGCGTAATAGTTGGGTCCCACTGAAATCTGCAGGCTATCAAGTTTACTCATAATGGGCCTAAACCAGATGGAGGCCTCCATTTCTATCGAAGCGCCATCAGCAGAAAGAATGTGCAGATCCTCCCTTCTCTCGTCGGTTTGGGTTTTGTAGACGAAGAAGTCATTCCAGGGCATGTGCCATTTGAATCCCTCACCGTAAACTTTGCCCATTACGGTTCCGCCCCGGAATCGCATGTACTTAACCCCGTGGTGTCCGGACGGTATGTTGGTGCCGCAGCCAACCAACAACGTGCTCAACAGGGCCAGCACTATAACGTTGCGCCTGGTCATAGCTTGCACCTCCTTCTTTTGAGGATTTGGGTTAGAACGCGTTAACCTTATTCTCTTGGATTCTTGCCCGTGACGAATTGAAATAGGGCTGGTGCCCACCGCAGGGGCCGGCGGTGGTGCGGCTTGAATGATTGTCTTGGTGGTGCCCTTTCTGCGAATCTCGAACCAGTCTGGGAGGTGGACTCTGGTAGAGAAGAATATGCGACCATCCGATCGGTTCAGGCGTTAAAGATCCTAAGAGTTCCTGTTTATAAATATCAAGGACCTGCGAAAATCCGGGAAAAGCGGATGGAAAAACCTAAATCTCGCCCGAGACTGATATCTTGTGTGCGCCACCTAGATCTGCATACGAAGAGTAGGCGTAATCAATGCGGTAGACCTTCCATGTCACTCCGAAACCGGCAGCAAAACCAGCCAGATCGTCCTTGTCCGAATCGGTCTTCTGGTATCTACCGAACGAACTCCAGCCCAACCTCAAATAGAGGGGCTCAAGGGCGGTGAGCTCTCCCCCGAGGCTGAAAAAGACGTCGTTGTCGAACGGCTTGGCGACGTCAGCGGCAATCACCAGGGGAAGCTCGCGCATCCGGTGGGATACTCCCACCTTGACCGACGCGGGCAAAGGATCCTTATGGGATTTGGTGTGGCCCGAGAGTTGAACCCCGAGGTTCTGCCCCACCGCACCAACGCGTGTGCGACCGTCAGGTGCCGTATACAACAGACCCAGATCCAGCGCCAGGGCATCCGAGGAGAAATCTTCGATCTTTTCGTAGACGAACTTCCCTGTGATACCAAGGCTAAAACGATTACTTATCTGCTTGGCCAGCGAAGCCGCGAAGGCAAAATCCGATGCCCCGAAGGTCCCCAGGTTCGTGCCCAGCTCGTCCGTTTTTTCGAATGACCCGAAATTGAAGTAACAGATAGATGCGCCCAACCTCATGTTGTCGCTGTATGGATGCACGTAACCCAGGAATCCGGACTGAATGTCAGAGATGTAGTTGTTGTACGTGGTGAAGAAACGTCTTGTCTCCGTCTGAACCAGTCCTGCCGGGTTGAAGAACAAGGCCGTCTCATCGTCCGCCAACCCCACAAAGGCTCCTCCCATTCCGGTGGATCTTGCGCCCACGTCGATCTTGAGAAATCCGTACGCGGCGGTGCCCACCTTGGAGTTAGCTCCCCAGGAGGCTGAGGCCAATAGCACAAAACTCAGTGCCAAAGCTCCGATTCCCATCGTCTTTTTCATCTTGTCTTTCCGTTTAAGGTTCTAATCTCTCCAGGCTATTAAGTATTACCTTTTCGCAAACCGCTTCGTTTGGCAAATTGCCCAGATTGCTGGGTCTTGCCGCTGGCATCAGGGCCCCAACTGCTGCGTCATTCCTTCGGTTCTGACGACAGGATCACCAACCCTTTACAGTTTTGTTCACGATATCTTCTGCCAGCTTCTCAATGGCTCTTTCCTTGCCCATATCCTCGGTCTCATCCTGGGCAGAATAGATTCCCCATCCCAGGAGGCTCTCCTCTTTCCAGATGGTTTTCTTGTCCTTCTTCTCATCGAAGGAGACCCTGACCCAAATTCTGACTATGTATTCTCTGACATTCTCCTGCTCGTCGAAAGTATGACTCTCTCTTGAATATCTCGTGATCACACCGCGCAATACCGAGTCTGCCGTTTTCTCGTTCACCACCTTGAGCGTGTTATCCTGGACAAAGCGGTCGGCAATCTTTTCGGTGAGGGCCTCCCGCATGCCGTATTCCCCGGTCTGATCGTCGAACAGAGGCACGGCAATAGTGCTGATTCCCGACAGCCCGGAGCCAGAGAAAGTGTAGACACCGCAGCCGGCTGCGGAAAAAAGAAGACAGCAGACAGAAGACAGCAAACAGTAAGTAACGAACGAGCTCATCTTGTTGATATTATATTGCATTGTCCTCGAAGGTACTATCGGCCATTCCGTCGTCGCTCTGTGCCACATATGCGATGCATGCGCCGAAAAGGCCCGCTTACACGCTACTTTTTCTTGATTGGATAGAGGATTATGGTCCTTAGCTCCTCTGCATTGGGCGCCGTGAGATATATCTCTTCATGGCTGCCGGCAACCTCGTAGCCGGATCTGGCAATAAAATCCATGAGATGCTCTATGGTTGGTCCTTCGGTGGTGTAATGTCCGATGTGAAGAATCTGTGCAACTTTGCCGTAATTCCAAATCTCGATCTTGACCTCGGTACCGGGCGTTTTCTGAGGCAACGAATCGACCACGTCAGGAATTGGCAGACCCCACATACCCGTCCACTGGTGCTTAGGTGCGGACTTCATATCGGGCCAGCGAGCGCGCACGGCCTGCAATTGGAAATCGATGCCTTTCTCTCCAAGCTCGGGAACCAATGCCGAGACGGAGGCGTAGAGAGCAGGCACGGCCTTGGCACCGGCGAAAGTAGGGTCACCGGTAGTATAGACAACCGCCATCTTCTGGGCGGGCATGTCAAGAATCTCAGGTTCCTGCTCCGGGGTTAGCTCTTGTTCGGTCTTCTCGCCTCCACACCCAGGGAGTAACATTGACGAGATGACAATGCCGATCAAAACCGCCCTTCCGTAATTAGCTGGCCGCATTGTAGGATTTCCTTAAGCCTCTTGATGGCTGTCCTGCCTCCAGCGAATACGCCGACCCACAAGATCACCCCTTCATCCTAACCCTCTCCCCAGGGGAACAGGGAATTCTCACAACCTGGTCTTTTTTTATCACCTGGTCAACCAGGTTCACTCCGTAATGATACGGGATCTCTCTGTAATCCTGAACATTCCAGATGACCAGATCCGCCTTCTTGCCGACCTCTATGCTTCCCACCTCGTCTGCTTTGTCCACAGCATAGGCGGAGTTGATGGTCGATGCGGTCACCGTCTCCGCCGGAGTCATCCTCATCATCAGGCAGGAGAGGCTCATGATCATGGGCATGGATTCAGTGAATGAGCTTCCAGGATTGAAGTCGGTGGCCAAAGCGATGGGTAGTCCTTGATCGATCATCTTCCTCGCCGGTGGGTACTCCTTCATGCCCAGGCCGAAACTTGCCCCTGGCAAGAGGATGCCGATCACCCCAGCTTGTTTCATCATGTCAATGCCTTGGTCGTCTATGTACTCCAGATGATCAGCAGAGATGGCTCCCAGTTCGGCAGCGAGCTTCGACCCGCCCAGGGCCGACAGTTGATCCGCGTGTAACTTGAGTTTGAATCCATGCTCCCTTGCAGCGGTCAATATCTTTCTCGATTCTTCGATGTCGAAAACTCCCTTTTCGCAGAAGATGTCGCAGAAAACGGCCAGCTTCCTTTTGGCCACCCCAGGGATCATTTCATTGATGATTAGGTGGACGTACTCGCTTTTTTTGTCTTTGTATTCCGGAGGCACCTCGTGTGCTCCCAGGAAGGTGGGAATCAAATCTATAGGATGATGATTATTCAGTTCCTGTATGACTTCCAACATCTTGATCTCATCTTCCAAAGACAAGCCGTAGCCACTCTTGGCTTCGATGGTGGTGGTCCCGCAGGAGAGCAATCTATCAAGATAAGGCATGGCCAAATCGATTAACTCTTGCTTCGACTTCGATCTCAAGGCTCTTACGCTGGATTTTATTCCCCCTCCGGCTGCAGCTATCTCCTGATAGCTTTTTCCCCTCACCCGCATGTCGAATTCTTCTTCCCGGGTGGCGGCGAAAACCGGGTGAGTATGGCAATCGACAAATCCGGGAAGAACAACCTTATCCTTGGCATCAATGACCTCAGTTTGTTTGTCGGTTTTGATCTGAGCGAGGACGTCAGCAGTTCTTCCGACCGCGAGCACCCTGCCCTCGGAGATCGCTGCCGCCCCGTCCTGGATCATCACCACGTCGTCCATGTGCTGTCTGGTCCGGGGACCCTTCTGATCGGATTTCAACGTCAGAAGCTGTCGAGCGTTTCGGAT
>CAYFQZ010000357.1:0-14061 GCA_964345305.1 uncultured Ignavibacteria bacterium
GTTCAACCCCCGCCCCAACCGACAGTATTTCTTCTTTGCCCATCCAACGGAGGGAGAAGAGAGGTTCTCTCCTCCCTTGATGGGAGGAGACTAGGAGGAGGGTGATTCGGCGGGCGGCCCAAAGCTATGATATGGGCAAGCCCTGAACCGCATGGTTCATGGTAAGTTGGCGACCGTGAGAACTCACCCCATTAATCCCCCTCTCTTATTAAGAGAGGCGGCCTGGGGGTGAGTTGGAGAAGTCTGAAAGTGTCAGGAGCGCAGGGCTCCTCACCCTAACTGACATGGGGTCTCATACGCCGTATGGTTGGCCTTAACCGTGCAGGAGGTTTCATGAAGGGCACTATCTTGCCTCCACTAGCCTATCTTTGCCTGATCTTTGCATCTCAGACAACTGACGCGATAGAGGTGTCTCGGGCTAGATTCGAAGACGTTTTGGTTGCTGCCAGCGGCAGTTCAGATTCCACTTTTACCACCGAGTTGGCTGACGGCTGGTTTGCAAGAGGGCCGAACGCGTTTGATATCGACAAGGATGGAAATATCTACATTCTGGATTGGTTGGCGCAAAAGGTGGTGAAGTTTGACAAACAAGGCAACTGGCTTCTCACCTTCAGTGTGCCCAGCGACCCGTCCCATCCGGGAACCAGAAGCTTGTGGCCGATGGGACACCACCCAACGGCACACCGACCGAGAAGCGATCTCGCAGTGGACAATCGGGGAAACGTTTATCTGACTGCGCGTGATGGCAGTATCCTCAAGTTCTCCCTGGAAGGAACGCTCCTGTTTCGGCTACCAGCCAGGCCTGAACTTCGATACCTGGAGGTAGACAGAAGCGGCAGGTTCTACAACTTCCCAGGTTGGGAGGATGCGGGAAGAGTGAACCTGGGCATGCATGGCCCGGCAGGGGCAAAGGAAGCGGAACTAGCTCATGATTTCGAATATCCCGACAGACTCGTAGTTCAGAAGCAGGCAGGAGATGATTTGTACTTCAGAGTGGGGGGGTATCTAGCCAGGGCAACTCTTGAGGACTATGTTGCTACGAACAAGCTCGACACGGTGGCGATTCTTCCTAATAAGCTGAGACTCATCCAGTATGAGGACGGACTTGTGGAGCATGAGCTTCCCTTACCGCCTCCGTTCGTTCTACTGGGGTTCGACACGGAAAATCGTTTTTACTTCTGGCAGGCGGAGCATTCCTACGGGGATTGGATGTTCCGCTTTTGTCAAACTCACGTGATCGAGGTTTGGAAGCTCGAGGGTGAACGCCTGCACGTGCTGGGGGCGATCACAATCAATTTCGTGAAGGGAGAGGATCCGGAGTGCTCAGACCGGGTCCTCCGGGACTTTGGCAAGAACGAGCAATTCATCGTCTCTGGTGACGGAACCATATACTTGCTGCACGGGACGGTTGATACGGTGAAGGTCAGTAAGACTACCTTTCAGCCGGGTTCGGAATAGGTCATTCCGGCCGCGCAGATGGCCCACAGTTGATTGCCGGATAGTCCCCCTGCGGGGGACATATCCGACCTACACTTCTATTTACCGGATGGGAAAGGGAGATTCTCTCCTCTCTTGATGGTAGGAGATCAAGAGGAGGGTGATTCGGCGCGCGGCCCACAGGTTTGCTGCGGGCAAGCCCTGAACCATGCGGCTCAGGGCAAGCTGGCGACTACTTAGAACTCACCCCTTAAGCCCCCTCTCTTATTAAGAGAGGGGGCCTGGGGGTGAGTTGGAGAAGTTTGAAAGTGTCTGAAGCAAGGAGGAGATTCCATGAGATCAATTCCTTTTTCACTATTCGCCGTATGGTTGCTTCTGTGTTGGCATCTGCCATGTCCGGGAATAGAGATTGACGGCGGCAAAATGGAGGATGTGGTAGTTGCGCCAAGCGGATACTCCGAGGGCGAAGTTGCCACCACATTTTCAGACGGATACTACCCCGATGGACCGAATAATTTTGAAGTTTACAAGGATGGCAACATATATATCCTGGATTGGTTAGCAGAGGAGGTTGAAAAATACGACAGCCAAGGAAAATGGCTCAGAACCTTTCGGGTAGCTAGGGGAGTAGGACTGGGACGATACAGTAAACCAGAGCCGATCTATGATATAGCCGTTGATAACAACGGCAACATGTATCTTATAGGGTGGCTGCTACCAGGGGCACCCAAGAGCCTTTTCAAGTTCTCGCCAGAGGGGGAGTTGCTCTGGCGACTACCCAGCGAAGAGGCCTTAGAAACCGGCGACTTGGGTCATGGTATACAGCATGCTGTTTCAACGGATGAAAGCGGCAGAGTCTACAATTATGAGTACGAGCCATTTTTACAGCTGATTGTCTATGGTTCGGAAGGCGATTTCAAGGGGTCCGTGAGTAGGGGGTCGTGGGCGCTGTCCCGTTATCGATATCCGGACAAGAGTATGGTTCAGAGGGAAGTGGGAGATGATATCTATTTCAGATATAATGAATATCTGTTGAGAACCAGCTTAGAAGAGTACACTGGGGCTCGGAGGGTTGACACGGTGGCGGTTCTTCCGCAGTGGTCGAGACTAGTGACTTGGGAGAGATTGCTCGAGTGTAATAGTGACCAGCTGGTAATAGAAGGTTGGGTAGAGCGTCAATTCATCCTGATAGGCTTCGACAGGAATGGGTACTTCTACTTCCACCACCCCGAATACTGGTACAACCAGAGGAGCAGGCCTAACTGCCAGATTCATCGGATACTCCGGTTTCGGGTTGCTGAACGCCGGCTGGAAGAAGCCGGAGAGGTCGTGATATACTTTCGGAGAGGTAAACAGGAATGCTCTGACAGAGAGCTTTTTCCTCCTCGGAAGGAATTCATTGTAAGAGGTGACGGTACCATATACTTCTTGCACGGGACGGTTGATACGGTGAAAGTCAGTAAGATTACCTTTCAGCCGGGTTCGGAATAGGTCATTCCGGCCGCGCAGATGGGCCACCGTTGATTGTCGGATAGTCCGCTTTGCGGGGGGACATATCCGACCTCCACTTCTATTTCCCGGATGGGAAAGAGAGGTTCTCTCCTCTCTTGATGCGAAGAGATCAAGAGGAGGGAGATTCGGCGGACGGCCCACAGCTTTGTTGCGGGCAAGCCCTGAACGGCACGGTTCAGGACAAACTGGTGGCCATTAGAACTCACCCCTTAATCCCCCTCTCTTAAGAAGAGAGGGGGCATGGGGGTGAGTTGACGGGTGCCCCCGTCTGCTTGTGAAACCCGGTATATCCTAGGTCAAAAGCAAGCTGCTCAATTTCTTCTTTGACGTGATTACGACGTGTTTTGATTCGGTCGTCAGAATGCCTTGCTTCCCGAACTTGCTCATCACCCGAATTGCCGTTTCTACGGTCGTTCCCACAATGTCGGCGATGTCCTGACGGGTCAATCTCAAGTTTATCCTTATTCCTTGAGCGGTCTGGGAGCCGTGTTTCTCGCACAGCCCAATCAGCAGCGCGGCGATTCTTTTCTCCACGTTGCTGGTGACTAAACTCATCATCATCTCGTGGGCCTTCATCAGCTTGCCGCCCAGGTAAATGATGAATTGCGTGGATAGGCTCCGGTAAGCTTCCAGAAGCTGAAGGAAGTCTCTTTTTGAAAGCGCATAGGCGACCACGTGATCGACAGCCAGAGCAGAGGACGGGTTTGTGGCGCTGTAAACGGCACTGCCCCCACAGACTTCGCCGGATGAAAGGATGTCCAGCACGATCTCCTTGCCGGAGGTCGAGCCTTTGGTGATTTTGACCTTGCCCTGCTTGACCACGTACAGGCGATCTGAAGGATCACCCTCCCAGTACAGGTATTCGCCCCTTGTGAATAGAACTTCGGAGAATTTCCGGGAGATACTTTTCAGGTCGGAGGCAGAGAGTCCGCGCAGAAAGGGGACCCTTTTCAAGACTGCCATCTTCTCTGAGAAGGTGCTCGGCTTATCCACTGCGCTTCATCCACCGACGGTTCAAGGGCTGACAATTTGACATAGAATCAGCCGCGGTATTATACCATATGTTGCAGGCAGTGGAATTTAGCGCCGCACGACGGTATTGTCAACTCGAAAAACCCTGACGCAGGACGGTGTGGCTCGCCTTGTCAGAATGTGGTGGTCGCGCTAATTATGAAATTTCTGCCGGGCTCGTTCACCGGGTTATCCGGGTTGGTGGCGTTGTAAGGCTCAGCATAGGTCTCGTCGAAAACGTTCCTGACACCGAAATTCAAAGTCTGCCACTCGAAGGGTTTCACAAATGCTTCCAGATTAACCACCGTGAAGGATTCGGTGGGCAGGTTGTCCCGATACCCGAACTCTCCTTTGGGAACCCGATCCTGGTTGTTCACGAATCTCAGGTTCGATTCACCGCCGAACCTCCCATCTGAATCCTTCCACCCGAAAGAGAAAACGGCTTTGAAGGGCGCCACGAAGAAGGGCTGGTCTGTGGTTATGTTCTCGCCGTAGTTATAAGCAAAGCTGACCGAGCCATGGAAGCCGTTGGGCAGATCACCCAGCAGGACTCCTTCCACGCCCGAGATTCTCAACTCGGTGATGTTAGTATAATGCCACTCCGGATAACTTTCATGTCCGATTCGGACGGTGTCTCCGGTTGACTCCAGTTCGATGTAATCCCTGTAGTTGTTCTGGAAAAGCGTCAGCGATGCGTAGCCCTTCTTGAAGTTGAACTTGGCTCCAACATCGAGGTTGTAACTCTTCTCCGGCTCTAGATCGTAGTTGGGAATCACGAATTCATTACCCGAAGCCTGTCCGGAGAAATACTTTTCCACAACGTTGGGAGCTCGATACCCGCTGGCGAGATTGGCCACCAGATTGATTCGGGGCGTGAGGCTGTAAACCAGCCCCAGCCCACCGTTCAGCGAACCCAGGCTCTGACTCTTGGGCTCGTATGGCTGCGGCGGATCGACGCGGGTGTCGACATAGTCGGGAGTCCTTTCAGTCTCGGTGCGGAAGTAATCGTACCTGACGCCTAAAGTGAGAGTGGCCGCATCGGACAAATTCAACTGGTTGTTAAGAAACACACCGACAATGTCCTGGTGGTTCTCAGGGACGGTGGAAAACATCGTGGTATCGTCAGAGGGCGGCGGGCCACCTGCTATTTCCGTTCTGTCGCGCTTCCATCTCGAGCCCTCGATCACCTCGCGATAGTAGTCCACCCCCCAGGTCAGATGTTGACCAGGGGCGGTTAGGAAAAGCTCCTGGAAGCTCGCTCCGTATATCTCGACGTCGGTCAAAGTTCGACTGAAGGAATAGATGTGCATCGGCCCCACAGTCAGGTCCATCTCCGAGTCGAATTCCTTGGAGAATTTTTGATAGTGCAGTTTGGCTTCCAGTTTGGCCAGTCTGGAGGTCAGGTTGCGGCCCTCCCACTTTACGACCGCCTTGTCCCGATCGTGATAAGGAAAGGTGAACTTGAACGGGAATCTCGCCGGGTCCGGGGTGCCTGGATAACCTATGTCCTTGGCCCTGAACCTCTGGTAATCAAAAGACAGGTTATGTTTGTCGGCCAGCTGATAGTCGGCCTTCAGATCAAGACTGCTCTCTTCTCCCAGAGCGGAATTGACTACCGTAGCCTCCGGGATCCGGTAGTCCGAGGCTTCCCTCAAACTGCCTCCTGCCAGGAAGCTGAACTTTTCGTACCTGCCGCCGAATTCGAGACGACCTTTCTTCTGCTCATCGACCGTCGAATACCTAAGCTGCAGCTTCCCGTAGTACTCGAAGGGATTAGCGCTTGAGATGTCCCTCGGCTTCTTGGTTATGATGTTAACCACACCGCCCAGAGCATCCGAGCCGTAAAGCACCGAACCCGGCCCGTAGATGGTCTCGACCCGCTCGACCTGCCCGATGTCTACCAGAGACAGCTGCGCTCCGGAAAATGTCGATTCCCTGGTGTTGTTAAGCCTTTCCCCGTCGACCAGTATCAAGACCCTGCTGCCGAACATGCCCCTGATTACCGGCCGGGTTCTAAACGGTCCGGCATCGTTGGCCTCGACTCCCGGAACGTCTCTGAACAGATCCGAGATGATGGCGGGGGATTGACTCTGGATCTCTTGCCGGGAGAAAACCGCGACCGGCTGGGATATTGTGAATGGTTGCTGCTCATACCTTCCGGCGCTTACCACGGTTCCCCTCAGGAAGTATAGGCTGGCATCCGAAGAATCGCTCTTAGCCAACGATTCCTCCTCGGCGCCCGATGGCAAAGGGAGAATGAGAATCAAAAGGGAGAATGTCGCCAAACAGCGTGCTGTTTTAAACATTGTTTTGCTCCTTTCTGCAGTTTTGTACGTTGCGACGCATCTGGTGTTTCATCCCGGCTCAGTTTCACGGTAAATTAATGTACCTGCCGCTATTCCCTTGTAACATGACAAACATCATAAAACGGCCACATTCCGAGAATTCCCTTAGCGCGGTTGGAAAGTGCAGTTACGGACCCGGAGCAGAGGTTTTTGTTGACAACCGTGGGTCAATCCTTTATCTTTGTGAAAAATTTCGCAAGCTCTTGGAGGCTCGATATGGATTTGATAGTGTGTATGAAGCAGGTGCCGGACACGGAGAGCAAGATAAAGATAAATCCCGAGCAAACCGGGATCGTGATCGAAGGGATCAAATACGTGATGAATCCTTACGACGAGTACGCCGTGGAGGAGGCACTGCAGATCAAGGAGAAATTCGGAGGCACGGTCACCATTGTCTGCCTGGGGCCGGATCGGGCGACCGAGGCCATACGGACGGCGCTGGCCATGGGTGCGGATGAGGCAGTACATATAAACCATCCGGCTTTCGAGGGTTCCGACAGCTTCGCCACGGCCAAGATCCTGGCCAAGGTCATCGGAGACATGAAATGCGACCTGATCCTCACCGGCAAGCAGGCTGTGGACATGGATGAGTCTCAGGTGTTCGGTCATCTGGCAGAGCTTCTGGATATCCCCTACGTGTCTGTGGTCGTGGACCTGGAGATATCGCCAGACGGCAAGACCGCTACGGCAAGAAGGGAGACAGAGGGCGGGGTAGAGGAGGTCGTCGAGGCCACACTGCCCGCGGTGATAGCCGCCCAGAAGGGTTTGAACGAACCCAGGTATGCCTCGCTGCCCAACATCATGAAGGCAAAGAGAAAAGAGATCAAGAAGATCGATCTTGCGGCCTCAGGGTTGGATGCCGGTCAGGTGGGAGAGAAGGGGTCTAAGTCTAGGTCGGAGAACTACCGGCTTCCTCCGGAAAGGCAAGCGGGAAAAAAGCTGGAGGGCGAACCGGCGGAGACAGCAGCAGAGCTGACTAAGCTCTTGCGGGAGGAAGCCAAACTGATTTGAGGCCAAGCAGCGAAAAATCTGAATGAAGAGGTAGAAAATGTCAAGCGATGTATGGATAGTAGCCGAGCAGAAAGAAGGGAAGCTTAAGAAGGTTTCGTTCGAACTTCTGGGCATAGGAAAGAAGCTGGCAGACAAAACCGGCGGTTCGCTGTCGGCACTCCTCTTGGGTGACGGCATCGAGAACCTGGGCGCCGAGCTGGGCGGTTACGGCGCCGGCAGAGTGTTCCTGTGCGATTCCGAGGTGCTTGAGTATTACTCCAACGAGGCATATGCCAGGGTGATAGTGGATCTGGTGAAAGCCCACGATCCGGCCATACTCCTGGGTGCAGCCACGGCGCTGGGCAAGGATCTCTTTCCTCGCGTGGCTGCGCGACTGCAAACCGGCCTGGCCTCAGATTGCGTGGGACTGGACATAAAGGACCAGGAGCTTCTGGCGGCGGAAAGACCCATCTTTGCGGGAAAGGCTCTGGTCGACACCGTAACGCCCGAAGCCAGACCGCAGATGGCCTGCCTCAGACCGAACGTATTGCCGGTGCCGGAGAAAGGTTCGGATCAGGCAGAAGTGGAAAAGGTAACGGTACAGCTTCAGCCTGGGGACATAAGGGCCAAGATCAAAGAGGTGGTCAAGACCGCGGGCGAGAAAATCGATCTGACCGAGGCCTCGGTGATCGTTTCCGGAGGGAGGGGGATGGCCAGCAAGGACAACTTCAAGATTTTGGAGCAATTGGCTTCTGCCTTCGGTGAAGGTGCTGCGGTCGGCGCCTCCCGATCCGCCGTGGACTCGAAGTTTGCCCCTCACGACATACAGGTGGGGCAGACCGGCAAGGTGGTAAACCCCAACCTCTACATCGCGTGCGGCATCTCCGGCTCCATCCAGCATCTGGCCGGAATGCGGACTTCGAAGTGCATTGTGGCGATCAATAAAGACCCGGAGGCGCCGATATTCCAGGTTGCGGATTACGGAGTGGTGGACGACCTTTTCAAAGTGGTTCCGCTGTTGACCGAGGAGGTCAAAAAACTGAGGGCCGAAAGTTAGGGACGGATGATTTCAGGTTCATAGTTCAAGTTTTGAGGTCGGATGACAGAAATAACCCGCGAAATCTTCTGGAACGTGGGCACCTGGACGCGCTGGCCGGTATACGGGCTGGGCCTGGTGGTCATCGTCATCTTCGTCTTGGGCCTGGCGAAGCGTATCCGCCTGTGGAGAATAGGCAAGCCAGAGAAGAGAACCGACCACCTGGGCAGAAGGATCGGTTCCTTCTTGTCATATGGCCTGCTTCATGGAAGAATCCTCACGGAGCCATTCCCTGGCATAACGCATTTCCTCCTGTTCTGGGGATTCGTGATTCTGCTGATAGGCACCATTCTCATCTTCATCCAGGAGGATATCACTCTGCTTCTATTCAGTTGGACGTTCATTCACGGGAGCTTTTATCTAATCTTCTCTTTTATCTTGGACCTCTTCGGGCTGCTGGCCGTAATCGGCCTGATCTTGCTGGCGTTTCGTCGCTACGTTCTCAGACCGGAGCGGCTTGACAGCAAGCCCGAAGATTTGATCAGCCTGGCTCTGATCTTCCTTATCCTTATTACCGGCTTTCTGAGCGAAGGGCTACGGATAGCAGTCACCAGGCCGGATTTCGAGAGGTATTCCTTCGTTGGCTGGGAGATAAGCAAACTGTTCGCTTCCCCTTTAGAGGCCAAAGCTTCGCTGGCACCGACTCATGCGGTTTTCTGGTGGGTGCACCTGCTGTTGGCTTTTGCATTTATCGGCTACGTTGCTTACTCCAGGCTGCTGCATCTGGTGAGTTCGCCTCTGAACCAGTTTTTCAGATCTTTCGCCCCTGTCGGAGAGGTCAAGCCCATCCTTGATATCGAGAATCAGGAGACCTTCGGTGTGGCGAAGCTTGAGGATTTCACCTGGAAGCAGTTGCTTGATGCGGACGCCTGCACCCGCTGCGGAAGATGCCAGGACAGCTGCCCGGCACATCTCTCGGGAAAGCCCCTTTCTCCCAAGAAACTGATTCAGGATCTCAAGGATCACTTAAGCAGCCGAAAACAGAGCGTGGGCGGTACGGAAGGGGAGAGCACGGAGCCTCCCCCGATTGCCGGCAACGTGATTACCGAGGATGAGCTCTGGGCCTGCACCACCTGTGGGGCATGCCAGCAGGAATGTCCCGTCTTCATCGAAGTGATCGATAAGGCGGTCGATTTAAGACGTTATCTGGTCTTGATGGAGAGCAAATTCTCGCCGGAGGTCAAGCTCTTCTTCAAGAACATGGAGACCAACTACAATCCGTGGACCATAGGTTTCTCCACCCGTGGAGACTGGTCCAAGGATCTGGGCTTGAAAGCCCTGGCCGAAGAGGCCGACGTGGAATACCTTCTTTTCGCCGGCTGTGCCGGATCTTTCGATGAGCGCAACAGAAAGGTCACCCGAAGTTTGGTGACCCTTCTGCAGAAGGCCGGTGTCAGCTTCGGGATTCTGGGTGCGGAGGAGATGTGCTGCGGAGAGACCGCCCGCCGGATGGGCAACGAGTATCTGGCTCAGATTCTCATGCAGCAGAATATCGAACAGTTCAACAACTACGGCGTGAAGAAAATCATCACCATCTGTCCCCACTGCTTCAATACGTTCAAAAACGAATATCCTCAGTTTGACGGGAATTATCAGGTCTGGCACCACAGCGAGTTTCTGCGGGACCTTCTGGCCCAAGGAAAACTGAAGTGCACGGCTGGCGAGTCGGCCGGACCTGTCGCATACCATGATTCCTGCTATTTGGGCAGACACAACGACGTCTACGACGCTCCCAGGGCGGTTTTGAATTCCATCGGCGGGATCACGCTGGTCGAGATCGAGCGATACAGACAGAAGAGCTTTTGCTGCGGGGCTGGCGGCGGCAGGATGTGGATGGAGGAGACCATCGGCACCAGAATTAGCCATATGCGGGTGGATCAGGCCGCAGCCACGGGTGCCCCTGTCGTCGCAACGGCATGCCCATATTGTCTCACCATGTTCGAAGACGGATTCAAGGAGAAGGGGCTGGAGCAGCTGATGTCCGCTCTTGATCTGGCCGAGCTCCTGGAGAAAGCCACCTAGTATCAGTTAGCAGCAGACCGAAGGTGCTTCAGCCTCCAATCTCACGTGTCCGACCGTAGCGGGACGGGTTCTGATCCCTGGCAGTCTTGCGAACGAACTTCTAATCTCCTTGACTTCTTTTGACCCATCAGTATCTTAAAGCTGGGATGTAATACCGGACCTGGAGGTCGCGCAAAGGAGAGTGAAAAACTCCAATATTCCGAAGGGAAAAAGGGTATTGTATAGAGCATAAAAAACAGCCAGGATCGGTTCCGGAAAGGCGCAGCACCAAAGGAAGAGAGCTTGAGCGCACGGCTGGATAAGAAAACGAGCTAGTCTGAGAGGAGGTAATACCCATGGCGGAGGAAGCTAAGATAACCAAAGACATGACGTTTGGAGAGGTCTTGAAGAAGCACCCCGAGACGGTAAAGACCTTCTTTGAGTACGGCATGCATTGTTTCGGCTGTCATCTCTCGGTGGCTGAGACTATCGAACAAGGGGCAATGGCACACGGCGTGGAGGTAGACAAGTTAATTGAAGATTTGAACAAGACCGTCTCTTCGTCCGCTTCACAGCCCGAGGAAAGCTCGACGGGTAAGAAGGAATCGGAGTCATAGCCTTCATATACAGCAGGGCAGTCAAGTGGCTTCCCTTGTTTTTCTTCAAGACAATTTTATCGTCTGTGGAGCCTTCGCGCAAAATCCAGCGCAGTCGCAGCCGCGGCCTGCAACCTAGCATGGTGATTCTAGCGGGAGAGCAATGAGCGTTACTGGAGTAAGAGACGAGGAACTGATTGTTAAGATACGGCGACTCGAAGAAGAGCGCAGGGCTGTTATCCTGGCGCACAATTACCAGATAGGGGAAGTGCAGGATATCGCCGACTTCGTGGGTGATTCCCTCGGCTTAAGCCAAACTGCAGCCAAGACCAACGCCGAAGTAATCCTCTTCTGCGGGGTACACTTCATGGCCGAGACGGCCAAGATTTTGGCGCCGGAGAAGACCGTCTTGATGCCCGACATGAATGCCGGTTGCGCCATGGCCAATATGATCACCTCCAGGCAGCTTGAGGAGATGAAAAAGAGGCATCCCGACGCGGCGGTGGTGTGCTATGTGAACTGCACGGCCCAGATAAAGGCCCTCTCCGATTACTGCTGTACGTCCGCCAACGCGGTGAAGGTGATTCGGTCCATTGCCGAGGACAAAGAGATTATCTTTGTCCCGGACAAATACCTGGGCGACTATGCCTCCAGGCAGGCCAACCGAAAGGTGATCCTGTGGGAGGGATATTGTCCTACCCATCGACGGATTCTTGCCGAGGACATTCTGAAAAGGAAGGCTCAGTATCCCAAGGCAGAGGTGCTGGTGCACCCTGAGTGCACCCCGGATGTCATAGCCATGGCCGACAAGGTCCTGTCTACCTCCGGCATTTGCCGGCATGCCAGGGAATCGGAGGCGGAGGAATTCATCATAGGAACGGAGATAGGCATACTTCACCGATTGGAGAAAGAAAACCCGCAGAAGAAATTCTATCCCGCAAGCGACTTGGCAGATTGCCCCAATATGAAGTTGAACAACCTCGAGAAGATACTGTGGTCCCTGGAGGATATGCTCTACCCGATCGAGGTCCCGCCTGAGATAATTCGACGCGCCAGAAGATCCATAGATAGAATGCTTGAGATAGTCTAAGGGAAGTTTTCATTCCCTGTAATCCTGTGGAATTCAAATCCCTAAGATGGCTGCGAGAAGCAAGCTATCCCGCTTTTGAAAGGCTGAGTCGTGCCTGAGCTACCTGAAGTAGAGACTATAACCAGAGGGCTGCGCAAGGCCATACTGGGAAAAAGCATAAAGGAAGTCAAGGCACTGTCTTCCGGGACCGTAAAGCAGAGCCTCAAACTCTTCTGCAGGGAAATCGCCGATGGAGAAATCAAAGAGATAAGAAGAAGGGGGAAGTACCTGCTAATGGATCTGAGCGGAGGTAAGACGCTTCTGATCCATCTGGGGATGACTGGGAAGCTGCTTCTTAGCAGACCGAAACATGATTCGCGTAGCGCATCAGGTCGGCGTCTCCCTAAGGAGGAAAAGTGGGATAAACACGATCATCTGATCTTCAGATTCTGTAACGCCGATTTCGTTCTTCGTTACAATGACCAGAGAAAATTCGGCAAACTCAGGCTATGTAACAGCTGCGACGAGCAGCACATCGCCGAGTTGAAGGAGCTGGGTCCCGAATCACTGGAGGTCAGCTCTTCTGACTTTGTGGAGATCTTGAAGAGGCGTAAAGCCAAGATCAAATCCTTGCTTCTTGACCAGAAGGTGATAGCCGGGCTGGGGAACATCTACGCCGATGAGGCCCTCTTTGAGGCGAGAATTCACCCGGAACGGAGAGCTGGCTCTCTCAGTGTGCACAAATTGAGAGATCTTCACAGCGCCATCAGAAAGACGCTCAAGAGAGCCATAAAAGCGGGGGGGTCGTCTATAGACAACTACGTGCAGGTCAATGGCCAGATCGGCGGGTTCCAGCTGCAGCACAAAGTCTACGGGCGGGAAGGGGAGAGGTGCAGAAGATGCAGAACCAAGATCAAAAGAATAAAGATCAACCAGCGGTCAAGCTACTTCTGCCCCCGATGCCAGCCCTTGAGAAAGGCCTGAGCGAGGTTTGATGAAGAAGGATGTAGTTGCCCGATTCATCGGGCGGAAAGGAGGATGCCCCCAGACGGGCCCGTGCGGGGTTCTGCTCGTCGGGCCAGGCATGGAGTGATGTCGCGATGGCAACGGGCACCTTGTCCTTTAACCGTCACGGACGAGGATTTCCGTGACGAACAGTAGTGCGAAGTCGTAGGGACAGCCCTCGTGGCTGTCCGCACCAGCTATGTGCCCGGTCTAATCGGTAACCTGTATCTGGATCGTACACCGTCCGCAATACTCTGATACAATAAGGTTTCAAAGAGAGGTAAACCGCTGTTCATGAATGCTCCTAATCTCAATCGATACATATTGACCCCTTACTCTCTTGACGAGGAAAAAGGGGGGCTTGCAAAACTTGCAGAGCCATCCTGGTATGTCAATAAGCCCAGACTGCCGAAAGGTGACAGGATGGTGAGAATGTCTGTGCTCCATGAATCGCTTGCTGGATTTGTCTGTACATGCATCAGGGCCGGAGAGAGACCGGTGAGCATTGCTGATGATTGCTGTACTGCGATAGGCGTGATGGCTGGTTTGCAGAGGGCAGGAATCGACCCCGTGCTCGTATGGTTCGATGCACACGGCGATTTCAATACATGGGAAACGTCGCCAAGTGGCTTCTTAGGGGGTATGCCTCTTGCCATGATGGTGGGCAGGGGGGATCAGAAGCTCGCAACCAATGTGGGACTCCAGAACCTTTCGGAAGAACGTGTGATTCTCACAGGAGCGCGCGATCTGGATCCAGGCGAAAAGGAGGCCATAGAGAATTCAAAAATCCACTTCCTTCCTGATGTGCAATCTCTCGTGGGCCATCCTTCTCTGGATAGCCCCCTCTATGTTCATTTTGACGTGGACGTCGTAAATCCCGAGGATGCGCCGGCAGTGGGCTACATGGCTCCTGGCGGTCCTTCAGCGGGTGAATTAAGAGAGGTGTTTCGATTTCTACGCGCGACAGGTAAAATCGTGGCGGCCTCGCTTTGCTCCTGG
>CAYFQZ010000358.1:0-4077 GCA_964345305.1 uncultured Ignavibacteria bacterium
CAATCTGACAAGACCTTTCGCGCGGGTTTTTTAGCTAGCAAGAGTACCTTTTGACAGCGGGATACAATTCCGAAGGCCTCCTTGTTTTCCTTTGTCGTCTGGTGTGATCACTGGGATAAAGGGACGCTTTCGCGTTCTGTCAGGTTTGGAAGATTTTGAACTCACCCCCGTACCCCCTCTCTTAACAAGAGAGGGGGATCAAGGGGGTGAGTTATAGTAGGTTACAGGTTAAAGGCCCTGTGCCCAGAGACCCCGACGGGACCGTGTGGTCATCGAGCGAAAAGCCGCCCCATAAATGGGGCAACTACATTTAAGCTCTTCTCGGCGATTGTCTCGCAGGAGGGTCACAGGCAGGGGCTGTAGGGGCTCGATTTATCGAGCCCGCGGGTGGACACATCCGCCAGAGGAGGGGCCGCATGCCTGCCAGAGGCAGGTCCGCCTTTGGCGGAAATGCGGCCCCTACAAAGTGCCCCATGAATGGGGCAACTACGGGTGCGAGATCGACAAACAAACATCTTGAAAACCAGATTGCCGTGTTATATATTGAAAGCGATAGAAGAACACACTACCGCCGCAAGGGAGTTATCGTTGGAAAGTCTGTGGGCACCCTGGAGAGAGAAATTCATTCTCTGTGAAAAGGAGCCAGGCTGCTTCCTTTGCAGAACCGCCAGGGAGAATCAGGACCGCAAGAATTTGATTCTCTATCGCGGCGAGAAAAGCTTCGTTATTCTGAATCGATATCCATACAACAGCGGCCACCTGATGGTGGCCCCCTATCGTCACGTGGGCCAACTGGAAAAATTGAGAGATCAGGAGCTGACAGAGCTTCTGAAGATTTCGCAGCTTTGCGTGAAGGTTCTCAAGTCGGCCATAAAGCCGCACGGGATCAACCTGGGGATGAACCTGGGCAAGGTATCCGGAGCCGGAGTAGGAGACCATATCCATCTCCACATTGTACCCAGATGGCAGGGGGACACCAATTTTATGCCCATCCTGGCAGGTACGAAGGTGGTCTCGGTGGGGCTTTCGAACACGTACCGGCGCCTGAAGGCGGAATGGAGGAAGATAGAGAAACCAGTCCGTAGTCCGCAGTCGGCAGTCCGACGCAAAAGGAAGTAATCGAATAATGAGGATTCCCAGGAAAGAGGAGCTGCTGGAGCTCCAGGCCAAGTATAGGACCGACAAAAAGATCGGTGAAGCCCTGGGAGGAGTGCCGGAGTACCTGGTTGGCTACTGGCGCAGGAAGAAGGGAATCGGCAGATACTCCCTGCCCAAGTACTCGAAAGAACAGATCAGGGAATTGTGGGAGACGTACGGGAACGACCAGAGGGCCGGGGCTGAGCTGGGCATCTCCAAATCCGGTTTCTACAAGTGGAGAAGGACTTATAATCTCATGAACAAGCCCAAGGTGCTGAAATTCCAGCAACTGGAGTTCGCTCTGGCCGGGCAAAAGGACGTTTCAGCGTCGGCAGCCCTGTCGGCCGCACGGACGGCGGCCAAGCAGAGCATAGCTCAAAAGCTTCTGGCCCTGAAGGAAGGCAAGCCGGAAGTCCAGGTGGGAGAGATATTAAACGTGGAGCCGGATCTGGCCATGAGCCACGACAACGCCGGGCTGGTGATAAAGCAGTTCAGGCAGATCGGGCAGAAGCAGGTGTGGAATCCGGACAAGATCGTGCTCCCGCTGGATCACCGCGCCCCGGCAGAGTCGGAGAAGACGGCCACTGCGCACAAATCCATCCGCGAGTTTGTCAAGGAGCAAAGCATAGGAAATTTCTACGACATAAGAGAAGGGATCTGCCATCAGGTGGTCATAGAAAAGGGACATATTCTACCGGGCCAGTTGGCAGTGGGGACCGACTCTCATACAACTTCCTACGGCTGCCTGGGCGCCCTGTCCACCGGAATAGGCGCCACCGAGATGGCAGCTGTTTGGGCTACAGGGAAGATTTGGCTCAAGGTTCCGGAGTCCATAAGGATAATCATCCGGGGCCAGATACCCAAAGGCGTGTATGCCAAAGACGTGATCCTTCGCATAATCGGACAGCTCACCGTAGAAGGGGCCAGCTACAAGTCGGTGGAATACTACGGTCCCACGGTAGCCAGAATGTCCATCTCCGAAAGGTTCACGCTGTGCAACCTCTCCATGGAGATGGGCGCGAAATTCGCTGTGGTTCCATTTGACAAAGTCACCCGAAGATACCTCTCCGGCGCCACCAGTCAACCATACAGACCCATATTCTCCGATCCTGACGCCGCCTTCGAAAAAGAGTATGAGTTCGACGTGAACAAACTGGAACCTCAGATTGCCTGCCCGCATAACGTGGACAATGTGAAGCCCGTCGGCGAGGTCAGGGGGGTGAAAATCGATCAGGTGGTGCTTGGCTCCTGCACCAACGGAAGGCTGGACGACCTGGAGGTGGCGGCAAGGATCCTGAAAGGGAAAAAGATTCACCGCGACATCAGAATGCTGGTTTTGCCCGCCACCAGAACCATATATGCCCAGGCCATGAAAAAGGGATACCTGAAGACCTTTCTGGAAGCGGGAGCCGTAATTCTAAATCCCGGCTGCGGGCCCTGTCTGGGAGCACACCAGGGAATCCTGGCAGCAGGGGAGAGGTGCCTGGCAACCACCAATCGGAACTTCAAGGGGAGAATGGGATCGCCCGATTCCGAGGTATACTTAGCCAGCCCTGCGGTGGCTGCTGCCACCGCCGTCAAGGGGGAGATTGCTGATCCGAGAGGTATGATCAGGTGAGAACAGTTGAGGCCTTTGTTGCCTCGCAGCCTTGTCTCGCGACAATTCAGGTCTGCGTACGGCGGAGGCCCAGGTGGGAGGTCACGCTGAAACGACGAATAAAGCGGTGATTGCACAGTGAGGAGATTGCTTCGTCGCCCGCACGGGCTCCTCACAATGACGGAATGCTTCCTCTGTCATTGCGAGGCCCGCCAAGGGCGGGACGAAGCAATCCCTTGAGCTCGGCATCATCTGAGTACTTCACCGGCAATGACCTGACCGAGTTACGCCTTGGATTTCCGGAGAGCCTGATACGCTAACTGTGACATAGGACTGCAATCCAATGGAGAAGATAAGCGGACGAGTCTGGAAATTGGGGGATAACATAAATACGGACGTGATCTATCCGGGCAAGTATCTTCCCATCATAGACGCGCCGGAGATGGCACTGCATGCCCTGGAGGGATACGATCCGGAGTTTCCAGAGAAGATTCAGAAGGGCGACATAATTGTGGCTGGTTTCAATTTCGGCTGCGGAAGCTCGCGGGAGCAGGCCGCTACCTGCCTGAAGTATGCCGGAATCGCCTGCGTCGTGGCCAAGTCCTTCTCCCGAATATTCTTTCGAAACGCCATAAACCAGGGATTGGCCCTTGTCCAGTCCAAAGAAGCGCCGGATCATATCCAGTCCGGTGAGACGATAACCATAGACTTCGCCAACGGAGAGATAACAACGGCGAAGGATGAAAAATTCTCCTTTCCGCCCCTGCCGGAATTCCTGATGGGAATTCTCGAAGACGGGGGCCTCATACCCCACGTGAAGAAGAGCCTGGGAACCTGAAGTAAACGATCCTCCTCCTCTCGTTTCCTTGGTTGTATATCTAGGAGAAAGGCGAGAACCCGAGCGTTACGTCATACGTCACCGCCGCTTGTGCTTCCGCTATTCCCCTCACCTTGCAACCAGTGTGAATGAAGTTGCATAGCTTCAGTTTTGGCCACCGCCGTCCAATACGACATCGACCTTCCGCACCTCGGCCATCTCCTTGATTCCGATAGTCTTACTACTTGCCGACCACCTGCTGTCTTGCTCATCCGGGTGCGATTCGCAAAGGAGGCTGAGGCATGGATTTTGCTTTTTTGTCTGGCCGGAAAGGAATCAGCCTATGGAGAGAGTCTCGGTTCAGCCCAAGACCAAGTGCTACATATCAGTCAAGACGCTTCTTCAAAACAAAGAGAAAACCCAGAGCGGACTGGTCAGTTTTGCCATTCCCGATCTTGGCGTCCTGTTTAAGGCCCGCTACGTGGGCACTCATTACGAATTAGAGTACGTAAGCCTTCTGGCCCTT
>CAYFQZ010000359.1:0-2728 GCA_964345305.1 uncultured Ignavibacteria bacterium
CTTTCCGAAGACAAGAGCACTCATTTGCGATTTCTCTTCAACGTTGCCACGAACCTGCTGTTCCCTGCGAAAAACCGGCAATATTGCCCAATGCGCTACAAACCCTGCCGCATGCTTGGGTCTTCCTACGTGCATATATTCATAAATCTAACTCAATATACACCCAACGCTCTCATTTGTCAAGGCTTGTTTTCACAGCTTCGAGCGCATTTTGGTCGTCTGATCCCGGTGGCTTTAACCAAACTTCGAATAGTCCTTGACATACTACGGAATCAATGTATGTTGTTGGTAGAAAGAAGGATCGCAAAACCAGAATCACAGCTTCCGTGTTCCGTTTCTACCCAGATTCGCGGAAGCAATGTCTTTCCAAAAAGCTTCGGCATCTGGGATAAATGCCGATAAAGCGAAGAAAGGAGAATGACTTAATGAAACAAGCCAGAATGATTATACGGCTTCTGCTGGTCATTTCAGTCCTGCCGTTTTTGGCCGGGGCTGTATCCGCTGAGGGGCTCTCCAGTGCCGACATTGAGGCTTTGCGGAAACAGGGGGAAATAGAGGGCTGGACTTTTACTATTGGTGAGAACTCAGCCACCGGGCGTTCGTTGGATGAGCTGTGCGGATTAGTGGTGCCTGAGAATTGGTGGGTCGGTGCTCGCTTCGATCCCTGCACGCCAACCAAAGCCTTACCGGAGGCATTTAGCTGGTGTGATTCCGGCGGTTGTACTCCGGTCAAGAACCAGGGTGGCTGCGGAAGCTGCTGGGCCTTTGGAACGGTCGGGCCCCTGGAATGCAATATCAAGATCAAGGACGGCGTGACGGTGGACCTTGCCGAACAGTGGCTGGTCAGTTGCAACTCCGACGGTTGGGACTGCGGTGGTGGCTGGTGGGCTCATGACTACCACCAGTGGAAGACAGACCCTTGCGGCGGTACAGGAACCGTTTTTGAGACTGATTTCCCATACGTAGCCTCTGACGTTCCCTGCGACTGCCCCTATCCCCACCAATATTTGATCGACGATTGGGCTTTCATCGGCAATGATTACAGCGTGCCCAGTGTAGATGCCATTAAACAGGCAATCCTCGATTACGGCCCAGTGTCGGTGGCGGTTTATGCCAATTCGGCCATGCAGGGTTACACAGGCGGAGTATTCAATGGCTGCGGAACCGGTGATATCAATCACGCCGTGACACTGGTAGGCTGGGACGACAATCAAGGCACAGACGGCATATGGATCATGCGCAATTCATGGGGCCCGGGCTGGGGAGAGGGCGGCTACATGCGCATCCCTTATGACTGCTCCAGCATCGGGTATGCAGCCTGCTACGTGGATTATCCGGGCACCGCAATGCTCAGACTGAGCCTCCCCAACGGCGCTCCTGAGACAATAACTCCTGGAGAGCCGACAAACATCACCGTGCAGATTGAGGAACTCGGCGACTCCTACGTTCCCGGTACCGGCACGCTTCATTATCGCTACAACGGTGGCACCTATCTCACCTCATCGCTTTCGCCATTAGGCGGCGACCTGTACCAGGCCACACTGCCGGCAGCGGAGTGCGACGATGTGCCAGAATACTACTTTAGCGCGGAAGGAGCTGCCTCTGGAGTGATATACAATCCATCCGACGCTCCTTCCACGGTTTACTCCTCGCTCGTGGGAGAGCTTACCGCCGTGTTCTCTGACAACTTTGAGACCGATCTGGGCTGGACTGTGGAAAACGATCCCTATCTCACCGATGGCGCCTGGGACCGCGGTGTTCCGGCCGGCCTGGGCGATCGAGGCGATCCACCCACGGACTTTGATGGCTCTGGTAGCTGTTATCTCACCGATAATGAATATGGCAATTCCGATGTCGACGGTGGGATCACTTGGTTGATCTCACCCTCTTTCGATCTCAGCGCAGGCACAGACGCTCAAGTCCATTATGCCCTGTGGTACACCAACAACTATGGAGCTGATCCCAACAATGATCTCTTCAAGGTCTATGTCTCTAACAATAATGGTGCAGACTGGACTCTGGTCGAAACCATTGGACCTCTTACATCCAGCGGATGGAAGGAATACAGCTTTATGGTCGGGGATTCTGTCGCGCTGACCAACCAGGTTAAAGTTCGCTTCGAAGCCTCGGATCTGAATGCTGGTTCTGTGGTGGAGGCGGGCATTGATGATTTCCAGGTCTCGCTCTTTGAGTGTGGTGACACTTCTTGCGTGGATTCCGACGGCGACGGCTACGGTGACCCGGGTCACCCGGAAAACCAGTGTCCGGACGACAACTGCCCCGTGGTATACAACCCGGATCAAGAGGATACCGACAGTGACGGAGTGGGCGACAGCTGCGACGTCTGCACCGACACCGATGGCGATGGTTACGGCAATCCCGGCTTCCCCGCCAGCACCTGCGATGTTGACAACTGTCCGACTGTTTTCAATCCCGACCAGACAGACTTTGATGGGGACGGAATCGGCGATAGCTGCGATGTCTGCACTGATACTGACGGCGATGGCTACGGCAACCCGGGATTTCCTAAAAACACCTGTGCCCTTGACAACTGCCCGGATGTATCTAATCCGGAACAGGAAGATGCCGACGGCGACGCTATCGGCGATAGCTGTGATCTTTGCACCGATACCGATGGCGACGGCTACGGCAATCCCGGCTTCCCCGCAAACACCTGCGATGTTGACAACTGTCCGACTGTTTTCAATCCCGACCAGACAGACTTTGA
>CAYFQZ010000360.1:0-2202 GCA_964345305.1 uncultured Ignavibacteria bacterium
CTTCACCAATGAGTTTTTTATCCCGCTCCACCTCGTAGCTTGCCTCGTGAGCTGGCTCCTGGCTGGTAAACCCTGATTTGGAGGCGGACGTATTATTGGTCGGGATCCCTTGGGGAATGAAACTGAAGCCCTCGGTGTAGTGATGGCTCTCTATGAGCTCCTTAAGGTGCCCAGCGCTGGCCACGGTATCTGCCGATGCCTTAACCCCTAACGCAACAACCCGACTGAACCCCTTATTGAGATCCTCATCGGTAAGGTCGATCTTCAATGCCATCCCCACCTCAACAGCCTTGTTAAAGTCCACAATCCATTCAGATTCAGCGTCAAATAGACGTTCTTCAGACACTTCTTCTGTAGGATATGGAGCTGGACCCACAACAAGGGGATGTGGAATCGGGTTGCCCTCCACTTCATAAACGACGTTACCGTTCCTGTAAAGCAGCACAACAAAGCGGTCCGGCATCACACGAGCCCTGGGGGCCTCGCTCCATGATGCAGGACGCAACGGAATGACCTCTCTGAGTCTGACCTCATTGAATCTCGGCTTTTGCACATCATCACCTTCCTCAACCGGATCATCAGGTCGAGGAAGGTCCACAACAATTTCTTCTTCGTTGTCAATGAATCTCTTAGCGATCCAAGCTGCTCGCTGGGGCCCATACGTTTCAGCCAGCTGACTCCACGCATCTTTCCATCGCTTCTCTGTTTCCACATTACTAGGATCTTTCCCAGCCCGCCACAGCTGGCGATAGTAGAGACGACCCGCCTCGAGCTCCTCGTCGGTTAGACTGGGCTCGTGTGTTTCGATTACAATGTCATCTGGGTAGATTCGCACCCATAGCTGCCTCTCCTCTTTCATGAACTTTGTCTCCAGACGAACGGGGAAAAGCAGGAGGGGTATGCGGTCAGAGAACAACTTTATAACATCTTGGGGGGACGCAGCTGAACCGAACTCGGCGTCGAATTGTCTAATGCTGGATTTGATCTGCTTCAATTGTGAGATGGCAGTGGTGAGATGGGTTTCCAGATTCGCGTGTTCGTTCTGAGCCGAACGCCCTTCGCGGGTATCTAAGAGCCCTGCTCGTTGGAGCTTGGAGATCTTGGCATCGCTTCGGCGCAGTTCGCCTCTGAGAGCGGTGATCTCCTGCTCTTTTTTGAGTTGCTGGGTCCTAGTTTCCTTTATCTCCTCTGATTTTACCCGTAGTCTCTCAAGTCCTGACATGTTCCTTCCCCCTACCCGGAGCTCTGCTTCTCTGGTAGCATATCAGTAGCATGCACCGCCACCCGCATAGGTTTCTGCATCGTTATCCAGGCGATGTTAGCCGAATGGGAGCCCCAGGTTACTCCTGGGGGTTCTATTACCCTGTTACCTTTACGTGTCACTGGTCCCACAATCTGATCTGATGGTGGTGATGCACCATCAATGTATCCTGTACTCGACAGGTTGTCTATGAAGTGGCCCCATGAAAGCTTCTCCCACGTTTCAAGATCCGGAATCTCGCTGTCAACATATTCATCCATCCCCAAACGTGCTTCGGAGATTCGTTCCTCGATCACAATGAACCAACCCGCATCGTCATCTTCCTTTTCCTCTGGACCCCTAGCTTCATCCGCTGTCAAATCGAAGCCAAAAAACGTCACATCAGGTGGCAGCGTTCCGCTAAACATTGGCGTTTTGGTGTTGTCGTCCGACTGATCGAGTATCGGACGCCTGACATACCTGCCTTCATAAAGATCCCATTTTCCCCTAGCCGCATAGATCACGGCTGAGGGGTATTTCTTCAGGAGGTCACCGCGAATCAGCAATACCAGACTCTCCTTCAACCCAGGATCTTCACGGTTGTTGTTGCGGAGAGCAACGTCGCCCCATCGATGGATCGGTTTGATGTCCCTCAGCTTCTCCTTCAGGTTTTCTTCAACTACCTCTTGTTTCTCCTCATCTGTGAGTTGTTCAAGCTTATCTCTCAACTTTGCTCGTATGTCGGATTCAAGGTCTTCTAGCATTTTCTGTGCTGGCATGAATCCACTCACATCCCAGAACTGCCGGAAGTATGACCCCCTCTGGTCGGTTGGATACTCCCTCCAGAGGAGTTCTCGGGCGAAATCGTGGTTCAGGCCGAGCATATATGAATTGATGAACCGCAGATTCGTCTCGAGTAAGCCCAGGGTATTCTGAGGGACGTATTGTAGTCCCGGGAGAAG
>CAYFQZ010000361.1:0-15466 GCA_964345305.1 uncultured Ignavibacteria bacterium
TGCAGGAGTCGGCAGAGCCGGTGCTCCAGTCATAGGTGTAGGGAGCAGTGCCACCGCTGGGGATCACGCAGAACTCCTGGTCGGAGTAATCGCAGATCTCGGCCGAAGGCGGCTCAACCGCACAGGTGGGACTCTCGTTAACCGTGAGAGTTGCCTGACAGCTGGTGGTACAGCCTTCAGCATCAGTCACCATCACCGTGTAGGTGTAGAATCCCGGGGACTCGCTTGCCGTGATGCATGAATCGGTGGATCCGGTGCTCCACAAGTAGGTGTAGGGAGCTGTCCCATCGCTGGGCATCACGCAGAACTCCTGATCGGAGTAATCGCAGATCTCAGCCGAAGGCGGTTCAACCGAGCACGTCGGAAGCTCATGCACGATCAAAGTGACAAAACAGGTGTCAGCACAGCCCAGTTCATCGGCCACTATCACCCGGTAGTCTCCTGCATCAGCCAGGGTGGCACCATAGATGTTGAGTACCTCGTCGTTGTCAATGCAAGGATCAGTGTAAGGCTCTTTCTGCCAGCAGTAGCTCAATACTCCCTGGCCACCGGTGCCGCTGGAGGTGAAGGTTGCATCGAAGCCAACACATATCTCTTCGCTGGGGGGAGTGACCTCACACTCGACATCCCGGACCTGACCGAACTCGAACGGTCCGACAAAGTCTTTCAGCTCAGCGACAAACGAAGCCGAAGAACGAGTCTTGAACATCACCCAACCGAACAAGTCCCGACAAGGATCGCCGTTTTGACTCACGTCCAGACCCATTTCGGTAAGATTGATCGCTGCCTCGGCAAACTGCAGGGCCAACACCGAATCGTGAAAGTCTGCGTTCGACCCCTCCAGGTGTCCCCAGGGGGCTGCGAGAGTGGCATGCGGCTCAGGATCGGTCCCCAAACCGTTGACTCTGGCAAAACTGACGCCGGGCTGTAGGGCCAATTCGGCATATCCAAAGGGACCTGCCAGTTCCCCGCTACCGTTGAAGACACCGGTAAAGACGAGGCTGGAGTGGGCCTCAATGTCGGCCTGATCACCATCCCTGATCCAGATGCGAATGGTCGGGATGGGGTTAGTTCCCCCGTTTTCGAAGTCCACGCTGTAGATCAGATCCCCGACCACCAGATTGCCACCGCCGTCTACCCTCCACGCGGTGTGTCCGCTGTCCGGTCCTGTACCGGTAAGATGAGGATCTCCTGGGAATAGACTGTCAGCTTGCCTGAAGAACTCGTAGTCGTTGTGAGCGTTTCCGTCAGAGGTAATGGTGGAACTTCCCACCATCAGCCAAAGGTCATCGGCAGGGTCTTGTCCGTCCCGTCGAAGATGGGCAACCGCATCAACTATGTCGTTCTTCTGAGGGGAGCCCTTAATACCAAGGTTCCAGGTGATGGGATTGTCAATGTTCTTTTCCTGCGTGGCGGTAAACACCGAGGAATCTCGGTTCCCTTGGGTTGAGTGGTTATCCCTCGCGTAAACAGCGTCCAGAAGACGGTATCCGTTTACTATCTCGTTCTGATCGAAGGCCATGCGCCGCACAAAGGTTATATTGGCGTCATAACCCCCACCCTGTATCAACGCACGATACGCCTCCCATCCACTTGTATCGATGATACCGACCCCCGGAAGTCCCGCACCCGACGGCAGTATGTCGAACCAGTCATCGGTGCCATCACCATTTACCAAACCGCCGAATTGCAGCAGATCCGCCTGCATATCGCCCTCTACGCCGAAGTTGGCGGGGACTCCAGGCCCAATCTGGCCGAAGGCGGCGCTAGCTAAGGTGACCGTGAAAAGCGCCACCAGGGCAAGTGCAGGTACCATTGCAACAGAACCATTTTTGCGTTTCAGCATCGATAGCTCCTCCGAAATCTTAAGGTTTAGAAAGTTTGAAATGAGGATCAGGAGGACACCTGTCCATGGGTTGCCCCTGCCTCGTCGACTGATCCCCTCTCTTGTGCATTTCTTCTCTTATGTACCTCCTTTCCCTTCTGGTTTAGTACCCCTGTTTTGACCCTTAGATTTTCTGAACGAGGGTGCCGTCCAGTCTCCCCCGGCTCTCCCGTCAGTCGAAAGAGACCTTGCCTTTGCCAGAGGCGGCCTAAGGATTGGACGAAGAACGGAGTCGAGCGGTACGTGTCTGTCCGCACTCCTCTGCCAGGCTTAGGGTACAGCCATCCTCCTTCGAATCTGTGCAGCCGGGCTCTCTTGCCCATTCAGACGATCAGCTTGACGTTGACCGGTCGACGCTGCACCAATGCACCGTCCCCCAAAACACAGGCTCTGCTGTGTTCGGATCCCCCGAACTTCCATGTTAGAGGAAAATCGTTAGCGAGAGTCTCCGGTCGGCTGCATTCGACATAAAGCCGCAGCCTCCCGGAAACATACCGTCCCCTGCTCATTCATTAAACCGAGCCTTCTCGACAACTCGGTTCCTAAGCGGCCTAGATAGCCCAGCCCTCCCTCATCACGTCCTCTTTAAACATAACACCTCACCGTGACTCTGTCAAGAGGAATCTGCTTGGTTTCGGTCCTGAATGCTCGCCCAGCCCTCGTCACGACCGACCCTGCGCCCACTCAGGGTTCGCTCCTCCGCCCGTGACCACTGAACCAACTTTCACTAATTGATCCACCAGCCGGGCTTGATCTAAGCGAAGCTTCGGAGGATACTTCACCTCCCTTCAGTTCTCCTACTGATCCCCCACTGCCTATGGGCCGTGACCTTCCAACTCACACCGCAGTACCGCATCCCGTTCTGCTCCTTCGATTCGCGCACCCGGAGCAGCGGATATGGCAAGAGAAGAAGCTCTCTCACATCATCAGAAAAACTCAGTCTGAGCGCTTGATGGTTTGACTGACCCTGCCCCCCCGGCTCAGGCAAATCTGCTTGCTACCACAGATTTGCCTGAGCACAAGACCAGCAGATAAGGAGGTGAGGATCGGAAATCAACACCTACAGTCTGAACCGCGCACTGCTAACCGGCTTCCATGCGGGCAGACTGAAAATGCGGTCTGAAGATGAGAAGGTAAATGTTCTTTATCCAGAAACGGCTTTTTTCATCCTCCTTGTTCTGTTGTCGTGCCGCTCAAGTTTGAGCGGATCCGTCATCCCTGAGAAAGTCAATCTACTGCAACAAAAACATAACACCCAACCGGCCTGACGTCAATAGGAACTGATAGCGCATTAATTGCGTACGACCTTTACGCATACCGTGACTTCCAGATAACCGCACTATATTGGCCTGTTCTTGGCCGGAAGGGTGAGCAATTCCCTGATTTTCCTTTTCAATTCTGTCAAATCGGACGATTTTACCAAAAAGGCGTCAGCAAGCCAAGTTGAAAATCTGCGTTTGAAGTAAGCGTAATCGGAGTACAGTATCACCGGAATGCTTATGTTCTTCGCCCTCAGTGCCTGCAGCACCTGCATTCCGTTTAACGGAGCCATCTTGATGTCCAGGACAATCAGGTCGACCTGCGGCTTCTCTTCCATGAACTGGATAATTTCCGGGCCGGATGAGAAAGAGCGCGTGTGGTATCCCTCTTTGCGCAGCTCTCTCTCGCACATCAGACGAATATCTTCGTCGTCGTCGACAAGGAGTATGGTTTTCGCGTTGATCACTACAGGCATTCTCTTCATTCTGATTATAATATTGCGTCGTAGCCGATTTCAGTCAATACTAAGAGATCGTCTAGAGAACGCGTAGGTCTTCTACGTATTGAGTCTCCGGGTCAAGTGCAAGCGGTATGCGCGCTTACAGAAGGAAGAGGGTTGGGATTTGTCCGGGGTGTGAAGCCCTTGTATTCCGGGACGGTGCTGGATTCAGTTTTGCCGCGTTGGCATGTTCGAAGTGATTTCCTGTGGATGTATCGCTAGGTCTGAGGAAGGATACGCGCCGGGTCACCTCTATCGCTTACCTCGCAGGCCAAGGCCCCAGTCAGATTCGGCCGGGGCCCTGACCGCTTCGGCATCCATGCCGTTCCGCTGACGGATGTATTCCGCGGTGGACTGGTTGTCCACTCCTGATCTCAGCATGTGACCAAGTTTGGGAGCAGCTCCACCATTGATCCTGGACGGCTTCGCTCGAGGATATCGGGGCCGTGCGACCCTTATGTCGCGTGACGCCTTCCCAGTTGATGCTGCAACCGCGAGCGGCTGGCAATGCCCCTTCGTTGCAACCACCCCCCTTCTTGTCCAGTGCAATGATTGTGGATCCTTCACGGAAAATCTGATGGGTCTGATCGCCTTAAGCATCTGAATCCGCCGGTTACTTGGCTGGAATTTGGAAGGGGGAACGGGGTTTCTGATTATCTCTGCCAAAACCCCGTTCCCTTCGCGGAGGTTACTGAGGGGCCAGAAAAAACAGGGCTGCCCTCGTGAAGGAAGGGGATACCTCAAGGAGAATCTGAGTTCCTGCCCCTCCAGAGGATATCGTGATCGGCAAACCGACATTCGCAATTTCTGCAGCTTTTTCCAGTTACTTGTGATTCCATAGTAGAGACGCCAGAACGAGACGTGTGCGAGCACCTTTCATTGAGTCTGAAATCCGAACATCGAGAAGTCACACAAACGCTCTTCCCATCGATGCGCAACCCAAAACACAAGCGAGACGCATCTTGACCCGCATGAGTTTCGACTCGTCCGTCGGCCATTCAGCTTTTGATCTTGCTGGGCGTGTGATCTTAGAGTTCGTACTCCCCGGACATTTGCCCCAATCCCTATCACACAATCTTTTCTTTGATGCAGGCCATCCTGTTTTCCAACTGTAAGCAGGCCAGAGGCACTCATGATGATGTCTATTCTCGGTATAGTCTAGCACTGACACCCGAAAGATATGTTCCCTGAATCAGTTGTCAATACTAAGAGATGTGCTACCAATTACGTAGGTTTTATACGCGAGAATGAAGATCGGAAAATGAAGCGCATCGGCTGCCTATGCTCAGCCGGGGCCGCAGCCTTGCCCAAGTGACAATGGTGTTGGGCTCCCGCTTGGTTTGAGCGTAGGGAGATCGCCGGGATCTGAGGGCCACAAAGAAGGGTTGCCCAGGTGTGACCGGAATCCGCCCGGTCATTTTTTGGTTGCTTTAATGGATAAGTTATTTATCTTACCGTTAAAGCGAAGATCAATCAGGTCTTGCTTTGGATAAGGGTGAATCAAAAGGTCACTGAACCCAGAAAGCGAGATTGGCAGGACCGGAGTCCATCGGGAGTGTTGAGCAGACAAAGGTTCCCATTGGCAACTGCAGGAATTAGTTGAAGGTCATTTAAGCAGGAATTGGGAACGCGTGTGGAAAGAGGCTCCCGGTTCTCGCCGCGAATAGGCGGTCCCGGCGGGGATTCGAGCAACCGGAGAGAGCCGGATGCGAGCCAGCGAAGGTTGCGCTGTGGGCTCAGCACCGGACTGAAGGCAGCCGATCAGTGAGGAGATTGAAGAGAATCCGTGTTCGCATGGACCCGTCAGACCTGATCGGACTCGCCTGCGTACCCAAGAGGAATCGGCGGAATTAGATAGAAAACCGACGTGACCATCGGGAGCGAAAGGTACCCAAGATGGTGCAGCCAGCCAGAAAGACGGGCATCAGTCTCATAGGCGATGTCACCTGGGGGACACACTTCTGCCAGTTTTATCAAACCAAAGAGGATCTCATCGAGATTCTGGTTCCCTACTTCAAGGCGGGATTGGAGAATAATGAATTCTGCATGTGGGTCACTGCCGAGCCATTGGGAGTTGAGGATGCGAAAGCATCGCTGAAAAAAGCCGTCCCGGGCCTGGATGACTACGTCGAAAACGGGCAGATTGAGATACTTGATGCCACCCAATGGTACACCAAATCGGGCAAGTTTGATCCAGAGGGTGTGTTGCGTGGGTGGGTGAGAAAAGAGAATCAGGCCCTTAAAAGAGGTTTTGATGGGCTTCGTCTTACCGGCAACACCTTCTGGCTTGAAAAGGCGGACTGGAGAGATTTCGCAGAGTATGAACAGCAGGTAAACAGGGTGATTGGCAGGCATCGCATGATAGCCCTGTGCAGTTACTGCCTGGATAAATGCGGCGCATCCGAGATCATAGACGTGGAACAGAACCACCAGTTCGCTCTTGTCAGGCGGGCAGGCGAGTGGGAACTCATCCAAAGCTCCGAACGCATGCTGGCGGAAGAGGCTGTCAAGGCAGAGAAAGAGTTCACCGAAACAGCGTTGAATGCCCAAACGGATACCTTTTTTGTCTTCGAACCTTCGACAGGCAGAGCTGTTCGATGGAATAAGGCTTTTAGTGTGATTTCCGGTTACAGCGACGAAGAGGTCCGATCGATGAAAGCCCCGGACAGTTACTACGGTGAGGAAGACCTCAAGAAGGCGGCAGCCGCTACTGAAAAAGTACTCAACGAAGGAATTGCCACCGTCGATTTATCCCTGATCACCAAAGACGGAAGATCAATCCCCACTGAATACACGGGATCGGTCATAAGAGACGATGAGGGTAACCCTGAGTATATTATTGCCGTGGGACGGGATGTCTCTGATCGCAAACGGGCGGAGGAAGCTCTCGGAGAAACAAATAAGCTCCTTCAGACCCTTCTGGATCATACCCACATGCTGGTGGCTTATCTGGATCCGCAGTTCAACTTCCTCAAAGTCAACCGAGCTTACGCCGAGGCAGATGGACGGGAGCCATCTTTCTTCCCCGGTAAGAACCACTTCCATCTGTATCCTAATGCGGAAAATGAAAAGATCTTCCAGCGGGTGGTAAAAACCGGTGAGCCTCACTTCGCTTATGCCAAGCCGTTCGAGTACGCGGAGCATCCGGAACGCGGAGTAACTTACTGGGACTGGAGCCTGATACCGATCAAGGATTCGATGGGTGCTGTGACAGGGCTGGTGCTTACACTGGTCGACGTAACTGAGCGCCAGCGAGCGGAGAGGGCACTTAGGGAAAGCGAGGAAAGGCTCCGCCGTTTCATGCAATCGGCGACCGATTCTTTCACCCTTTGGGATAAGAACCTGAACTTAGTCGAGACTAACGAAGCCGGACTAAGGACGTTTGCGCCCGGCACCAAGAAGACGGATGTGATAGGAAAGAATCTATTGGAGCTCGTGCCGACACTGAAGCAAACGGGCAGATATGAGCGCTATCTGGAGGTCATCCGGACGGCAAAGCCGTTCTACGTCGATGAAGTGATTTTGGATCCTAAGTTCGGCGAGAGACGCGTGGCCGTTACCGCTTTCAAGGTGGGTGACGGGCTGGGAATGGTCGTTACCGACATAACCGAGCGTAAGCTGACGGAGGAAGCTCTGAGGAAGGCTCGTGACGAGTTGGAGATTCGAGTTCAAGAGAGAACACGGGAGCTGAGCGCAGCCAACATAGAATTACAGCAAGAGATCGCCGAGCGCAAGCAGGCGGAGGAGAGCTTGAGAGCGTCGCGCGAGGAGTACAGAACACTGGTGGAGACCTCCAGAGATATGATATTCACGGTGGATCTGAACGGAGCTTTTCTTTTCACCAATCGAGCTTTTGAGGAAATCCTGGGGTACAAGCCCAAGGAAGTAAGACAAATCAACGGCTTCGAGCTGGTTCATCCTGAGGATGCAGCGGGCGTAGGAAAGCAGTTTGCTCAACTGGTAAAGGGTGAGAGCGTTGATAACATGGAATATAGGTACAGGAGGAAGGACGGCTCCTACATTAGCATTCTTAACAATGCCTCGCCGATATTCGATGCCGACGGGAAAGTAGTAGCCGCGTTGGGCGTTGCCAGAGACATCACCGAGCGCAAGCAGGCAGAGGAGGCTTTGCGGGCCAGCGAGGAAACCACGCGGGCACTCCTGAATGCTTCCCATGGGATAGCTTTGTTGATAGATACGGAGGGAAAGATTCACGCGTTTAGTGAAGCTACCGCCCGGATACTGGGAAAGAAGGCGACTGAGCTTCTAGGCACTTGCGCCTATGATTTATTTCGTCATGAGGTTAGTGCTCGGAGAAAGAGCATGTCAGATAAGGTGATTCGTTCGGGTGAGCCCGTCCGCTTCCAGGACGAGCGAGAAGGTGTATGGTGGGACAGCAGCGTCTACCCGGTCTTCGACGAGCAGGGAAAGGTGGTGCGTTTGGCCATCTATGCCTACGACATCACCGACCGGAAACGGGCGGAGCAGGAGTTGACGGAGTATCGAGATCACCTTCAGGAGCTGGTTCAAGAACGCACCGCTGAGCTCAGGAAAGCTAATGAGCAACTTGAGACGGAAATCGCCGAGCGGAAGCAGGCTGAGGAAGGGCTGGAATGGGAGCTGGCAGTAAACAGGGAACTCGCCAGATTATCCGGGGCTCTGATTACTCGTTCCTCCTCGATTCCAAATATCGCCGATATTGTTCTGGATTCTGCCAAGAGTCTGACGAACAGCCAGCACGGTTTCGTCTCTTCAATAGATCCGAAAACCGGCGACGCCGTGGCGCATACCCTCACTCAAATGATGGGGAAAGAGTGCTTGGTTTCCGGCCAAGATAAGAGGGTCGTCTTTCCCAAATCGCCGGACGGGCGCTATCCGAAGCTTTGGGGTCATGCACTCAACTCCCGGGAAGCCTTCTTTAGCAATTCACCAGACACGCACGAAGCATCTGGGGGCACTCCTCATGGTCACATTCCTCTTACGAACTTCTTGGCCGTTCCGGCGATCGTCGGTGAACAGTTAGTGGGCGAAATAGCTGTGGCCAATTCAGCCGGAGATTACACCGACCGCCATCTAGAGGCAGTCAAACGGCTGGCCGGAATGTATGCGCTAGCAGTTCAGCGGGGGCGCGCAGAGGAGGCGTTGCGAGAGAGCGAAGAGCGCTTCCGCACGTCATTCGACAATGCCAACACCGGCATGTGTCTGGTAGACCTAAACGGTATTCTGACCAAGGTAAACGAAAAGATGTCCCAGATCTTCGGCTACAGCAGAGACGAGCTTGAAGGTATGAGCGTAAATGACATTGCTCATCCGGATGATTTGGAGGTTAGCCCAGAGTTCATCCACAGATCTGTCTCGGGAGAGGTTGAAAGGGAGCAGTTCGAGAAACGGTATCTTCACAAGAAGGGACATCTAATCTGGTGTCTGGTTTCCAGCTCGCTGGTTCGTGACTCCAAAGGCAACCCGCTTTACTTCGTATCCCAGGTTCAGGACATAACCGAGAGCAAGCGAGCACAGGATGAGTTGCGGAAGTCCAAGGAGTTGTTCGAGAAAACCTTCATCAGCCAGCAGGATGCCCTTTTCATTCTTGACGCGAAGAGTCCCCCCGCAATCGTAGATTGCAACCCGTCAGCAACAAAGACATTCGGTTATGCCCGCCAGGAAATGCTGGGTCGGACAACAGCCTTTTTACATGTGAGCGATGAGGCGCTAAAAGAGTTCCAAGCGCGCGTCTATCCGGCTGTGGAAGAGCAAGGTTTTATGTATCTGCCGGAGTTTCAGATGAAACGGAAGGACGGTGTAATCCTCAAGACTGAGCACGCCGTCACGCCCTTGACGGATCGGCAAGGCAGGCGCATCGGCTGGATCAGTGTCATACGTGACATCACCGCGCGCAAGCGGGCGGAGGAGGAACTGCGCCAGCGGAGTTATGATTTGAACGAACGAGTAAAGGAGCTGAACTGCCTCTACGGCATCGGCAGGCTCATAGAGACGCCGGGGACTTCCTTGGAAGATATATTTCAGGGGACGGTCGACCTGATTCCATCCGGCTTGCAGTATCCCGAAATAACTTGCGTGCGCCTTATTCTGGGGGATCGAATCTTTGCCACCGGCAACTTCAGCGAGACCCGCTGGAGGTTGGCATCGGATGTCACGGTTCATGGTGATCGAGAGGGAAGTCTGGAGGTGTACTATCTGGAAGAAAGACGGGAAGGGGATGAGGGACCCTTCCTGGCAGAAGAGAAGAGTCTGCTGAAGACCATCGTCGAGCGACTGGGACGAGTCATAGAGAGGAAGCGGGCAGAGGAGGAGATTCAGAAATTGAATAGAAGTCTGGAGATACAGGCTGCTCAGCTGGCCGCGGCCAACAAAGAGCTGGAGGCGTTCAGCTACTCTGTCTCGCACGACCTGCGTGCTCCCTTGAGGACGGCGGACGGTTTCAGCCGGGCTTTGATGGAAGACTACCCCGATAAGCTCGATGAACGCGGGAAGGACTATCTGACAAGGATCAGAAGGGCGACCCAGCGGATGGGGCAGCTGGTCGACGATCTGCTGAATCTGTCAATGATGGTGCGTAAGGAGATGCGCAGCGAGCGGGTCGACCTTAGTGAGATGGCACGCAGCATAGCCGGAGAACTTAGGAAAACTCAACCGGAACGGCAGGTGGAGTTGGTCGTCCAAAAAGGGGTGCTGGCCCGTGGGGATCCAAGCTTACTCAGAGAGGTCCTGGAGAACCTATTGCGAAACGCCTGGAAGTTCACGGGCAAACAGGCCCAGGCGAGAATAGAATTCGGGGAGACGCGCGAGGGCGTTGAAAGGGTCTATTTCGTGCGAGATGACGGCGTGGGGTTTGACATGAAGTACGCAGAGAAACTGTTCGTTCCGTTCCAGCGTCTTCACTCGATCGATGAATTCCCGGGAAACGGCGTGGGTCTGGCTCTGGTGAGCCGGATAATAGATCGACACGGAGGCCGAATCTGGGCTGAGGGGGAAGTGGAAAAAGGGGCCACGTTCTATTTCACACTGCCCTAAGAGAAGGAGAATATAAGATATGCATCGAAGAGTCATCCTGCTGGTGGAGGATAATCCAGATGACGTGGAGTTGACTCTGCGCGCGTTCAAGAAAAGCAATATCGCTAACCACGTGGTGGTGGCGCGCGATGGAACCCAGGCGCTGGATTACCTTTACGGTACAGGGGAATTCGCCGGCCGGGACACGGACGTGATGCCGGCAATGATCCTGCTCGATCTGAAACTGCCCAAACTCGACGGTCTGGAGGTTCTGCAGCGCATTCGAGCCGACCAGAGAACCAGGTTTCTCCCGGTGGTTATTCTCACCTCGTCCAAAGAGGAGAATGATCTGGCAAATGGCTATAAGTTTGGCGCCAACTCTTATATTCGCAAGCCGATCGACTTTGACAACTTCGCCTGCGCCGTACAGAAGCTGGGAATGTATTGGCTGGTGCTGAACGAGCCTCCACCGATGAAGAGGAGAGATTAGATGAGTACCTCACTTCGCGTGCTTATCGTGGAGGATTCCGAGGATGACGCCCTCCTGCTGGAGCGGGAGCTGCAGCGCGGCGGGTACGGGACCGTAAGCAAACGAGTTGAGACGGCCAAGGCCATGTCTGCCGAGCTGAAGCAGCGGGAATATGACGTGGTCATCTCCGACTATGTCATGCCCAGATTCAGCGGGCTTGAGGCCCTGAAGGTGTTGAAGGACAGCGGGCTCGATTTGCCCTTCATCGTCATCTCGGGCAAGATCGGTGAGGAGACGGCCGTGGAAGCTATGAGAGCCGGGGCGCACGACTACATCATGAAGGAGAATCTGACCCGCCTGGTTCCTGCCATCCAGCGAGAACTTAAAGAGGCTACCGTGCGGAGGGAGGGGAGATTGGCCGAGGAAGCGCTCGGGAAGCAGGCTCAGATAATAGACCAAATTCACGACTCGGTGGTCTCCACCGACCTGGATGGACAGGTGACAAGCTGGAATAAAGGTGCAGAAAGGTTATTCGGATACCCCGCGAAGGAGGCGTTGGGCAAACATATCTCGTTTGTCTACCCTGAAGATGCGCACGAATTCCTTCAAAAGCAGGTGATCAAACCTCTCAAGGAAAAGGGTGAGCATGAAGTGGAGGTGCGCCAGCGGAGAAAGTCCGGGGAGGACTTCTTTGCTCACCTTTCCTTGTCGCTGCTTAAAGACAAGGACGGTTCGGTGACCGGAATGATTGGCTACTCCATGGACATCACCGAGCGCAAGCATGCCCAGGACATGTTGAGACAGACAACCAAACAGCTGGAGATCGAGCGGGAAGCGCTGGAGAGAAAGAACATCGCATTACGGGAAATTCTGGAGCAGATCGACGCGGAGAAGGACAATCTGAAGCGGCAGGTCACCGCCAACGTGGAACAGGCCATAATTCCCATCCTCCACAGGCTCAAGGAATCCTCCAATCCCGTGCAAATCAGGAACTTCGAGATCTTGGAAAAGGACTTGCGGGAGATCATCTCGCCCTTTTTGGACACTCTCAAGGCCAAATTCGCCAAGCTATCGCCCAGAGAGCTGGAGGTCTGTCGCTTGATAAAGAACGGGATGACGTCAAAAGAGATAGCCGAGGCGCTGCATCTATCGGTGATGACGATTCACAAGTACAGGGAGCTTATCAGGAGGAAATTGGATCTGGTAAACGACGGCACCAATCTGCAAACCTATCTCCGATCTCTCTGACCGATCAGGGCCGGGGCGGTGCTTGTCCCCGGCGTGCTGCTTGATTTTCCTTCCGTGTTCGGTCCAAGGGATTCCTTTGCCGCTCGGTAGATCTTCTCGACCGCAACCGGTCAACCGAAAACACTCTGATTCGACAAGAGGTATCTTTGCGGCAAGCTTATGCCCTCTGAGGTCCATGGTCGGCCGTCTCATGGCTCACCTGCGGACGCGACGACACCTCAATTGCCAACCTATCTAAAGAGAACGTTGAGTTCCACGAATTTATCGTGTACGGCTACCAGGCTCGCGTCTATCTCGTCCTGGCTGCCCTTTTCGCACGTCTCCGCGAGCTGATACACCGCATCCTTGAGCGCGGTCCTCTTCTTGTCGAATTCCTCCTGCTTCACCTTGCAGCCTTCGGGAAGCGAAACCTTCACCAGGCTGTCTATCTCGGCCTTAAGCACCGGAGCCGTTTTTCTTATTGCCTGGTAGTCTCTCTCAGGCAGCGCCTTGTGCCACAGGAAATAGAGGGTCTCGTGGAAGCTGTCCAGCTCCTTTATGGGCTCGGCAAATACCTTCTCCAGCTCCTCGTAGGCCCAGTGCATGGCTTCAAAGGCGGAAGAGAGGGTAGAGTCCGGACCCTCTTTTGCCGCCTGGTCTACCTGGGTTACCTGAAAGGCCAGCTCCTGCCTTTTGGCCATGAAGTTTCGCAGCTTCTCCTCGTCCTTCCCCAGTTTGGCGGGAGGCTTCACCTTCAGCAGAGTCATAAGCTTCCGCGTCAAGACCGGCGCTTTTTCCCGGATGGTTTCCAAATCCCCTTCCGCGAAGGATTCGTGCCACAAGGGTCGCAGAACCTCGTGAAAGTCCTCCATGGCTTTATTCACCAGATCGACGGTATCTGCAGCGGTGGAGGTGCTGTCCCCAGCGTCGCCCTGGTCCTCTGCCCTCAAAGACGGGCAGGCGAAACCGACGAACAGCAGGAGCAGAAGTACCGCCGAAGGCCTGAACTTGCCGGTGGCTCGCATCTTGATTACCTCCTTTTTTTTGTTGCGGATTTCAGCACCCATGCGAGCAAGGGAATCATTATCTCGTGATGTCCGGTGAAAGAGAACCCCCTTCCGCTTGCTCGGGTGGGACGCGTGACCACGTTCAGGTTAGGTCGATAATGCTGTATCATATCGAAGTTGGCCGTGGTGAAGCCCTTTACCCGCCCTTTGAGGTTGCGGGCAACGGAAAGCGCCTTCAGGAAGACCTCCGGCAGAACCACGGTCGAGCCAAAATGCAGAACCACTCCCCCGCCATCCAATCTGGAGACCTGATGGGCCAGTATCTTAAAATCCTTGTGGGTCGCCCTTCCGGTGGCGGCCGGGTCGAAGGTGGGATGCTGATGGACGATATCCGTTCCGAAGGCTACGTGAACGCACGCCGGAATGTTCAGCCTGTAGGCATTTGCCAGTAGGCTGAGCTTTCTTAATCTGGCCTTCAGCCCGAGGATCCCGTCGCCCAACGCCTCCCCCAGTCCCTGGTCGTTCTGAGATGCCCGGCAGGACATCCGGTTGAAAAGGTCGGCCGTCTCCCTGGACATGCCAAAAGACCCATCCTCGATCCCCTTCTCCACCTCCTCGGAGGTTTTTCCCCAGAAGGCTATCTCCAGATCGTGAATAGCCCCTGCTCCGTTGGTGGCCAGGACGTTTACGAAGCCCTCCTTCATCAGGTCGGTCAGTACGGGCGAGAGTCCGCATTTGATGGGGTGAGCACCCATCATGACAATGATCGGTTTCTTCTTTCGTCTTGCGCCAAGCATGGATGCGACCAGAGCCTTCAGATCTTCTGCCTTCAAGCACCTGGGCAGACTTCTCAGGAAATCGTCGACCTTCGAACCCGAGCCGAGGGGTTTAGCGAAGTCGCTCACCCGGATCTTGCTTTTCCGGGACTTGACGGAATGGGTCTTGGCCCGATTAAGATCGACGTGGAGATACTTGGACATTTACAGTTTTGCCACCTCCCCCGGCTGGTAGCTTATCAACTCGGTGACGATGGAGCCGATAGCCACCTTGCTCTTCATCTGAACCGGCATCTTGAGCTCATCATCGGTAAGCCACACGGTCAGACTCCCCTTCTGCTCGAATATTCCGGGAGTCTTTAAGATGGGCTCCACCACCACGCAATCGAACTCGCCAGCCGGCACCTTCACCCTTTCCTTTCGCAGCACTTTGACTTCCAGGGGATAGTTCTTCTTATCCGTGTGATTATCCACGAACAGCGATTTCCCCACGGTCAGTTCCTGAGTTCTGACGAAGTAAAAGGCGGAGAGCACGTCCTGGGCGTACTCGGCCACCTCAAAGGTGTCTTTCCCCTGGTTATATAAAGCCAGATGCTTTTCCTGATCGAAGACCATGGAGACGTCTGCCCGAAACTTCCCTTCTCTTAGGTGCTTGTCGTAGCGCCAGGAGTACAGCCCGTGCACGTCCATGAACGATTCCACCCTGTCGTCCACCTTGAAGAAGACGGAGAAGAACTTGTTGGACCGGGCGGTGGAGACGATGTGAAAGCATTTCCTGCCGTCGAGCTTGACGATCTCGGCGATCTCCATCACCGCCGTTCCGGCTTTGATCACCCCGTATCCTACCGAAAACTCCAGCCTCTCACCCACGCCGAATGCCCGATTGGGGACCACCCTCTTGAGCCTGCTTTGATCAGGTGTGCGCAGTTTTATTTCCATCTCCGGCGGCTCCAGGGGGATTGTGATCTCACTCGCCTCGGCGGTATCCTGAGCGGTTTGGTTTGACTCGGAAGATATTCCCTTCTCCGAGCCGGGTTGTGCCTGCTGTTGCGAGACTGTACTCTCTGTCCCCTGGAAAAAGAGCGAAACTGCAAAAAGGAGGCCGATCAGAGACGAGATATGTTTGAGAGACTCAGGAATCGTATTCCTTCCGATCATGCAACGGTTCGCGCGGCAGACTCTATTTTGGGCCAAGGCAGACTAAATCTTCTTGCTCTTCTTCGCCAGGCAGATAAGCTCCGGCAGAATCCTTTCGATCTCCCTCTCGATTTGCAGAAAGCTGTTTTCGTAGTCTTCCAGACTGCCTCCGATAGGGTCTTTGATAGACAAGAC
>CAYFQZ010000362.1:0-4768 GCA_964345305.1 uncultured Ignavibacteria bacterium
ACTGTCTTTTCTCATTTTGATTTCAGGAATAAGTGGCGAAACTAGTAACGCTCAGCGGCACCTACTACGTGTCGATTGGGTTGATATTCCGCCAACAGTTATACGAGGCATTCTTATCAGAATGAGTCGTGGTCTCCGCCTATCCGGGGGGTCGGAGAGACCCCGGCCCGACCGATCTCGCCACAGGCGGTCTCAGTTACCCTGGTGCTTTCTCTCGCCGAATCCGGCGACGGTATATCCCAGGGCGAATCCCACGACCAGGGTTAGGGCAAGCAGGATGATTCGGGATATGGTGATCCTCCAAAAGAACAGCTGGAAGGTGACCACCTGGGTGTTCTGTATGATTATTATCACAAGCAGAACCGCTATCACCAGGACAATTATGGTCTTGGCTTTCACTGGCGGACCTCCAGAATGTGTGGGATTCGGTATCAACCGCGGAGAATCAAACGCTTGATCGAGTCTCGCTGATTCAGCCGCTGCTACCCGTACTGGGCTATCTCACTTCTGGCGGGTTATTATGACGGTGTTGATGCTGTTGCCCTCCATGCTCTTGATCTTAATCTCCAACCCGGGGAGCTTGATCGTTTCTCCCTCTTTCGGTATCCTGCCTAACTTTTCCAGCACATAACTGGATATGGTGTAGGGGTCCTTCTCCTCAGGCAGATTCAGTCCACACTTCTCGTTGATCTCGTCGATGTCGGCTCGACCTTGCACCAGATAGGAGCGGGAAGAAAGCCTCTTGATGGTGGGTCCGATCTTCTCCGTCTCGTCGATGATCTCGCCCACGATCTCCTCCAAGACGTCTTCCAGCGTCACCAGCCCCACGTTGGTGCCGAACTGGTTAACAACGATGGCGATATGCTGTTTCGTGCGCTGGAAGAATTTGAGCAGGGAGTCCAGCTTCTTGGATTCGGGGACGAAGGGAATGGGTCTCATGATGCTGGATACAGGCTCTTTCTCTTTGTCAAGAAGCGATTTCTGTACGTCTATCACGTGGACAAACCCTCTGATGTGGTCGAGGTTCTCCTTGTACACCGGCAGCCTGGCGTAACCCTTGGAATGGAAAGTTTCGGCGATATCCTTTATGAGGCTGCTGGCCGAAACCGCCACCACCTGGTTGCGCGGGGTCATTATATCTTTCGCCTCCAGATCGTCCAGCCTGAAGAGCCGGTGAATCATCCTCTTTTCCATGTCTTTGATCTGCCCGGCCTGCTCTGCCACCGTCACGAAAGTCTCGATTTCGTCTTCGGTCACCAAGGGTTTGGGCTTCTGCCCGGTGATGTTGGTCAACACGTTGGTCAGAACCTCAAACAGAAAGATAACCGGCGACAGGACGGTCTGCAGAAATTGCAGCGGCCTAGCCACAATCAGCGAGATCTGTTCGCCGTGTTTGGTGGCCAGGGTCTTGGGCGTGATCTCGCCGAAGACCAAGATGATCAAGGTCATTATGCCGGTGGTTATGCTGACGGCGTAACTTCTCGAGATCTGATAAACTATAGACGTGGCCAGGGCAGAGGCGGCGATGTTGACCAGATTGTTGCCCACCAGTATGGTGATCAGGAGCCTCTGCGGCTTGTCTTTGAGTTTCTCCACGGCCCTTGCCCCCTTCACGCCTTTTCTCACAAGATGCTTGACCCGCAGGCGGCTGAGGGAGAAGAGGGCCGTTTCCACGCCGGAGAAAAACCCTGACAAGAGTATCAAGATCACCAGAGTTATGATCTTAGTCTGTGAAACCATGATTCCCTACGAGTTCGATGTTGAGCATTCGGTTGGTCAATCAACTTGACCACAACCTTCTCACAACCACCTCTTTCTTCGAAAGTAATAGATCATGAAACCGGCGATGCCCGCCATGACTATCCAGAACGCCCGGGGATAGACCCAGTGCCACCTGAGCTCGGGCATGTGCTCGAAGTTCATGCCGTAGATCCCGGCGACAAAGGTGAGGGGTATGAATATGGTGGCTATGATGGTTAGAACCTTCATCACCTCGTTCATCCTGTTGCTCACGCTGGAAAGATAAAGATCGAACATGCCGGAGATCATATCCCTGAAGGTCTCCACCGTGTCGATCACCTGGATGGTATGGTCGTAAACGTCTCGGATAAATATCTTATGGGCTTTCTTCACCAGTGGCGATTCCACCCTCTCCAGCCCGCTGACCAACTCCCTTAAGGCCCAAACCGACTTGCGCAGGTAGATCATCTCCCGTTTGAAATTGTGAAGAGACTGCAGCGTCTCCGGCTTGGGATCTGCCAGGAGCTGCTCCTCGATGTTTTCGATCTGCCCTGCAATTTTCTCAAGTACGACGAAATAGTGGTCGACCACCGCATCGATGAGGGCGTAAGCCAAATAGCCTGCTCCTCCCTTTCTGATACGGCCCTTTGCCGCCTTGATTCTTCCTCGGAGTATGCCGAAGACATCTCCTCTTCTCTCCTGAAAAGAGACAACGTAATTTGGCCCCAGCACCAGGCTCACCTGTTCTGTTCTGATCTGCTGTTCCTCCTCATCGAAATAGAGCATCTTCAGGACGGCAAAGATGTAGCTTTCGAAATCATCCATCTTGGGCCGCTGTTCCGTGTTCACCACGTCCTCCAAGACCAGGGGGTGCAGCTCGAAGCACCCGCCGATCTTCTGGATGATGTCCACATCGTGGACGCCGTCGATGTTTATCCAGGTGGTGGTGGGGGTCTCTCGGAATGGGAAGCATTCCTCCGCGGTTTCGACTTCCTTCTCGTCATACCGCGTCTCGTCATAATCTATGATGGTGATCTTCGTCCGCTCAACCTTTTTCTCCCCGATGTGAACCAGCGTACCCGGGGCGAGGCCCACCTTCTTGGAGACCTTCTTGATTAGCATTAGCATTTCGGTTCACCTCGTTTAGACTGTTATACGTGTCCGCGCAGAATCTTAGCCCGCGCGCGACAGAAGGATTACCATGACCAGCAATATCAGAAGAAACGTCCAGATGGCGATCGCCTGGCGGGTGGCCTTCTTCGCTTTCCTCTCCTCCCACCAGGTCAGCGGACGTATGCCTCTGGCCAGGAAGGTGACCACCCCTGCCAGGTTGATGCATATCAGGTTGGTGAGCAAAAGTAACAGGGCGCCCAGCGCCATGTCCCAGCGCCCGACGCCCACCAGCATGCCCAGTGTGACCAGCGGAGGAAGCAGCGCCACCGCCACCATCACCCCGATCAGGGCGCTCAGGACCCCGGTGGTGAAAGAGAGCGCAGCCGCGCTGCCCGCGGCCAGGGCCAGAAGAACGTCCCCCAGGCTCACCTGACTGCCGGAGACGAAGCTGCCCAGTTCTGGGTCGACCCGGAGTATAGCACCCAGGAGGACAGCGAGGACCAGAGCGGCTACGATCCCGACTACGTTGGTCTTCATGGCCCGACGAGCCAGATCCACGTCGGCCAGAGTGGTGGCCAAGGACAGAGCCACGTTGGGACCCAAAAGAGGTGCTATGACCATGGCACCTATGGTGATAACCACGTTGTCCCGCATTATACCTATGGCTGCAACCAGCGAGGCTAAAAGCACGAAAACCAGATAGGTCCCGGAGAGCTTCGAGGTTACCTGTACGTCGGCGTACAGCTCTTCGCGACTCACGGCAGATTCCTTCTTCCCGGGTTTCTCCTCAGGCCGGGCCTCCGGTTGCTCAGGCGGTTTCTCCTCCTCTTGCGGCCTGGGAATGGATGCCTCCACGGGAAGCAAGATTATCCTGAAGCCCTCCACCGTCGTGAAGTGCTTTTCCAAACGATCGAGAACTTCGCCTGTCTTTTCGGTGGGAAGGAGCATCTTGATCAGCATCTTACCTTCCGACGATCCCTCCTGCCAGCTGCCCAGAACCTGGTGGTCTTTGAGTATCTCGTCTAAGCGGCTTTTCTCTTCCGCCGGAAGGAAAACCTCGACCAGTCGTAAAGCCATATCACCCCCTGCATGCTTAAGCCTGACGTGAAACTAATCCCGATCTTCGGCTGCCGGCCTGGTATTGTGAGTTCTTCCCTTTGAGCACTGTGGACCACGCCTTCCCGAAAACCTCAATCGTCGGTACTTTCGGGTGCCACTCCCTCTCATTCGCGCCGAAGTCCCCTTCGGACTTGGCAGATGTAGTCCACTCGGCACTAATCTAAACCGACAAACCGGCTGGTGCAAGTGAAAAACACACAACCCGCAGCAGAGACATTCCTCCGCTGTCACGGGGTTAAGCCTGGGTGAAGCGAGCCTGGCCTGCGAATTGGCGACCACCGCACCATCCGAGAACCAAGAGCGTGCTTTCCACCGATACTCCCGAGACGATCCATCGTGTGGGCCCGTTTTGTCAGACCGCGGTCCGGATTAAAAAGACCTTGACAGGAGTTGGCCCGGAGATTATTATTCTAGAAAATGAAGAAAACCTTTAAGGGAGGCGATCCGTTCCTGGAAGCACCAGGTGGCGGGCACACGGCTTAACTGTGTTCCAATGAAGGGAGGTGAGAAGAATGCCGAAGGTGAAGAAACGTGCCGGTCATGAGGAGGAGTTTGACAAGGCGAAGCTGGAGCGATCCATGAGGAAAGCCGGGGCCACCGAGAACGCGGCCCGGAAGATAGCAGACGGTATGAAGCCCCGGGCCGGCATGGCTACCTCAGAGATCCGCCAGCAAGTGGCAAACGAGCTGAGGCGCCACGAGCCCGACGCCGCCAAACGCTACGAGACCTACCGGAAAGAATGACAGTGTACCCCCTCACCGGGGACCCCTTTCAACCCGCTGGGGGTGGCAGCGAT
>CAYFQZ010000363.1:0-12834 GCA_964345305.1 uncultured Ignavibacteria bacterium
CTGAAACAAAAATATCGCCAGCACCGAGGTCTAATGAAACGACATCGTTATCCATATTTCACATGGTACTTGCATCTCTGTCCTCGGTAAAAAACAATACCTTTTGAGCATTATGCCCAACCTGAAGCCTATAGAGGTAAACTCCGCTGGAAACCGCATTCCCGTCTTCGGTTCTTCCGTCCCAGGTCGTACAATATCGACCGGCTGGTTGATGTCCGCGCACCAGCGTCTTTACCTTCTGACCCAGAATGTTAAGGACATCCAGAGTCACCTGGGCCGACCTGTGGATGGTGTACTCGATTCGGGTTGTCGCATTGAACGGGTTGGGATGATTCTGCTCAAGATGGAATCGGCGCGGCACCATCTCGGCGTGGTCTGGCTCCTCGACTGCAGACGGCATATTGAAATTGATGCCGGGGGTCTCGCCTGGCATGGCCACGTAAACTAAATCCGCCTCCTCCGAGGTAAGTTTGTCGTCGTACCAGATGCTGTCGCACTCGTTGGTGGATAGAACGTAATAGTAGCCCGTGCGCAGGCCCGATATGCTGTAACCTCCGTCCATCGAGGTGGTGTCCGTCTTTACCAGGGGCCCTATTCCGAAGAACGAAATCTCAAATGATGAAACCTCGGCACCAAAGAGGGGCCCGCCTGTCAGTCCGTAGACATAGCCACTGATCGACCCGCCTGTTTCCAGGGAGAAATTCACGCCGGTCAGCGGATTCGGCGCAGCCACCAGGATCGAATCTGCCATGCACCAGTCATCTTCGTTACTGAACCACTCAAATGAATGCGTAACGTCGCCGTGTGCATATATCTTCCAGTAGCCGGTGCGAAGACCCTCGAGAGTGTATTCTCCGAAGCCGTCGGTCACAGTGGAGCTTCTCCATTCGGGATTGGAGGCGTAGTAGCCCCAAACCGGAATATTCTCTAAGGGCACCTTGGCGCCGCTGGAGACGTTTCCGTTGATGGTTCCTCCCAGCCCCAGAGCGATATCCACCGAAGAGGTCGTGACCCCTTCGGTCACCGACACCGGGTCGGCCGAGGCCCAGCTGGATTTGTTGTCGTAATATTCGTCCACCCGGCCCAGAGCGTTCTCGGTTCGCACCTTGTAGGTTCCGGTCGGCAGCCTCTTGACCTCGTACGGGGCGGAGTCGCCGAACAGATTTGTCGCCGATCCGTAGTAGAAGCTTCCGGTGGCAACGTTGACGGCTCTTATGGAGGCCAGCAGGTATGTGGCTCCTGTGAATGTCAAGGTTCCCGTGATCTTACCGCCAACGCGCAAGCTGAAGTCGATACTTTCGGTGGTATCGTTTGTGATCACCACAACTGTGTCGGCTTCATCCGGATCCACCCGATTGTTCCAATAGAGGTCAACGAAGTCGAGATTGTTCCGGGTATAGACTTTGTAGTCGCCCGGGGGAAGCGCGTCTATCAGGTATTCGCCGTTCCCATCGGTGGTATCTGAACAGATATGCGAGGGGCAAGCCAGAAGCTCAGCCCAGACCGGAGTGCCGTCGATTCCATCCTCGGTTCCCTGCTCGATCACCCGCCCGGAAATGGCTCCAGTCGTTTCTGCCGCCTTCACATTTGATGCCCACGCAATCGCGCAGATGACAACCGTTAACACCAGGATCATACAGCACTTTTGCCTCTGCATGCTTTTCCTCTTGATTTCGCTCGCTCGACAGCTCGCAAAAGAGTCTGCCCGCTAAATTACTATTCCATGGTACAGGGCGGACTATCCATCCTCTCGACGCGAGAAGTTCAGGTCTGAGATATCCCGGAGGTTTCAAAGCGGGAATCCACTACATCGGGTCCCACGGCGGAAGCACTATCGGCTCGGTTTTCAAAATGTCCAGTACGTCTTTCGGCAAATATCCCTTCTTGATTATCACCTTATAGACGTACTCGTCGAACCACTCATCATACATGGTCCAGTAACCTTCATCTCCCCGCTCATCTCCCCAGCTGTTCTCCACCAACCATTTTTGCGGTTTGCCTTCCAGGGTGTCGACCCCCACGAACACCATGGCATGGGTGGAACGGCTTTCCCGATAACGAAACTTGTCCGGCTTGCTCATGGAGAAATCCAGCCCGTAGAAGCTATCGTAATCATATATTTTAGGTGACATGATTCCGTGCTCGTAGTTGTCCTCCTTGCTCACGTCGCAGGCGAAGTACACCGGCTCATTGTCTAGCAGCTGCTTCAAAGCGAGCTCTCTCATCCGTTGTGTGTCCAGGTTTACGAAGACATTATCGGGACGGTCGTAGATATTCCGGTTCAGACGCATCTGATAGAGCTTGCTGTAAGGGCGCACAGGGTGATTGTAGATGGGAACGTAATCTCTGAGATCAACATCCACCACCTCCTTAAAGAAGCTCTGAGGAGTATATGTCTTGATCTGACTCACCACCGAATCCTTGGTTTCGTATCGCCACTTGAACTCGGTTGGAGGGACGCCCATATTCAACGCCAACATCTTGTAGATGTCTTTGAGCATTCCCACCTTTCGAGCTCTCAGCTCAGAGATGGCTGCGCCTCTTTGGCTCATCTCCCTTAAGACGGATGCGTCCCGGCGGAGCTTGCGGCTGATAAGTCGGTCCATCATGCTGGTATTGCTGGTCTGATGGCTCTCCGGCATCACTCTCTTGGGCACGGCTCCATACTTCTCTGTCAGCTCCACCGTGTAGATCCACAACCCGCCGTCAGGAAAGGGGCTCTTCAGTATCATCTCCAGCTCCCTGTCCAGCGGATCCCGGTCCCTTGTTTCGATGATCAGTTCCAGGAACAGATTAGCTTTTTCGAACTTGTCCCAGAAGAACAGGTAGCTCTGGGAAAACTCGAACTCCTTGAGATTATACTTCTCGATCACTTTGGGACGCATGACGTTCAGCGCAGCAAAGAGCCAGCATCGGCCGCTGCTTTTCTGGTTGGTGATCCCCTTGGTCTTGATCTTGTGGTTGAACAGGTTGTCGTGCGCCACGTATTTCTCGCGGTTTACCGCCAGCTTCTTGATGTCGTTATTGGTCAAGGCGTTCATCAAGGCCCGGGTCGAAGCGTCGATTTCGAACGATTGGCGAACTTGCTGGATGATATCGGGGGCAAGTCCGCCTTCGCTTGCAGGTTCTCCCCACAGGCTGATTGAAGCTGCCGCAAAGAGGACTATGACCAGCCCCGTGCATTTCTTGAAGTACTTCATCACTTGACTCCTTCATCTGGTGGGTTAATTGTCTGCCTGAAGTTGTCTCTCCATATCACGTCTTGTCACGCTTGTTGTCAAATCGAGGATCCAGGCCTCCCAGAACTGGTCTTTGCTGCGTTCCGAGCGGCTCTGCGGCCTTAAGATATCGAATCGATATGGAGAATGCAACAGTGAAAAGCGCTGGTTTTGCCAAAGCGGCACCATTGTTTCATCACTCAAGCACGAGCGAGCGGCAGCCGCCGCGTGCGGGTTTGTAAGGAAACGCAGGTTGGGCTGGACTCGGACCAAAACCTAACTTAAGTCAGCTTCTGGTCTAGGAGAATGTCTTCAGGTCTTAAACGAATTGGCTAACGCGGCGGAAACTCGAGTTTACCGAACCACTTGTACTCCACGTCTTTAAACAGGTTGTCTCTGGCTTCAACATCTCCCAGAAAGGCCCATTCCCCGGGATCCACCCATTCACCCCTGCCGTATTTCTCCGCCATCTCGGCGAGCCTGATAAAGTTCTGGTGGTGTTCGGAAAGTCGCAGCTCGGCATAGTCTCTTGCGCTCCAGGTTGAGATGAGAAACTGCCAGTCCGACGCCTGAAGCAGGAACAGTTCCCGGGCCAGCTGCTTGAGGATGCTTCTCAGTTTGTCGGCCTCGGTTTCTCCCAACTCCCGCACAAGTTTCTGCATCCGGAGTTCATCTTCATATATGTGTTTCCAGGTCCACTGGGTCCACTCGTTCAGCCAGATATAATGGTAGCCTCCCTCTCCCCACGAGCCTTCGGGAATGGAGATGACCTGGGTGGGCTTGGCCTGATCTAGGAAGCGGGAGCAAGTGGTCAGCTCGATCTCCGGATCGTCGGCAACGTACTTCAGCACGAGTTTGAGGAACTCGGTACCCTCGAACCACCAGTGCCCGAAGAGCTCCGCGTCGTAAGGGGCGCAAACGATGCCCTGTTTTCCCGTCTGCTTGTTGTATCCGGCCAGCAGATTCTTTATCAGCCCTTTGAAATGAGATGCGTTCTCCGGTACTCTGTTTTGCGCATCGTCGGGATAGTATTCCAGTTTGTCGGCCAGATCGCTTTTGGCAGAGGTTATCTTCCAATACCTGTGACCGCCGGGGAAATGCTTCTTGTGGAAATCCAGATAGTTCCCGTCACCCGGATAGCCCCACTCCCCGCTCCAGACCTGCAGTCCCGTGTCCGGATCGCGGGTGAAGACGGCCACCGGCTTCTTTCCCTCGGTCCCCACCAGATAGACCTCCCTGGGAGTCTTGTCGATCTCCTCCTCCCGCGGGGTATACTCTTTCTCAAACTGGCCCCACAGGCTTTTCAACGCCTCGAATCTGTCCACGTAGACTCCGATGGCTTTGCCGCCTTTAAGCAGAGCGGCGTCCACGATGAAGTAGTCTATGTTGCTTTCGGCCAAAAACTCCTCAATTCCTTTTCTCAGATAACTCCCCTTTCCCAGACCCGTCTCCACTGGGGGAGCCCATTTGTATCCGGGTCGATAAGCGCATTCGGGAAGCCATATTCCGCGCGGAGCCCTTCCGAAGAATTGGATATAGCTCTCCACCGCCTGCTTTATCTGTGCCTGAACCGACGTGTCTTGCGAAAGAAGGGGAAGGTATCCGTGGGTGGCGGCGCAGGTCATTATCTCGACATGACCCTGATCCTGAAGCTTCTTGAAGCTAGCCACGATATCCCGGCCGTATCTCCCCTCGAAATCGGATTTGATCTTGCCGTAGTAGTCCTTCCACATCCGCGCCAGTCGAAGCAAAAGCTCCCTTTTGTGCTTGCCGAATTCCTGGATGTCATTCTCTGCCGCAACGATCTTGTTTTCCAGGTAATCCGAAAATTCGATCTTAAAGGACTCATCAGCCAACTGTTCGCAAAGGACGGGAGAAATTCCGATGGTGAGCTTGGGCGAATACCCTTCCTTCACCAGCTCGTGCAGTACGTTCAATAGCGGAACGTATGTCTCGGCAGAGGCTTCGTTTAACCAGTCCATTCCGTGAGGCCATTTCCCATGCGCCATCACGTAAGGCAAATGGGAATGCAAGACGAAGGTGAAGCTGCCCATTACCTGTTTATTCACTTGCTCTTCCTCCGAGTTTCGGGATGATAATTATGGCAAGCAGTATGAAATGGAGACCTTCCTGGTTCGAGCGGCCGTATCGGCTGCACGAGGTTTCCTGGCTCAGCCGGAGGCTGACGAAGGGCGGACCGTCAGTCTTCTTTCTGAGCCTGGAATCCGATCCCCTTCTCTCTCTCTTCTTTTCCGAACACCTTGATGGCACCGAACTGGCCTTCGAACTTCTTGATGTTCGCTCCCAGAGCGTCGTAAAGCATCTTGGCGTGGGCCGGAGTCATGACTATGCGGGCGTAGACTCTGGTTTTCTTTACCCCCGGCATGACCCGGGCGAAGTCTATGATAAACTCCGAGGGGGAATGAGAGATCAACGCCAGGTTCGAATAGATGCCCTCCGATTCCTTCTCCCCAAGTTCCACGTTGAGCTTCTGCGGTTTAACTTCCACGGCTTCCTCCTGCGATTCATTATGCTTGCATTTCGTGAGCATTTTAATATATTGACGTCCGATGTCAAGCGAAAACTTCCTTCTCAAGGGATTTGCAGACAGACATTTGCCCGTGAACTCGATTTCTCCTGCCAGCGCGTACCGGGTAGTTCTCATCCCCTTGATTGCTGTCATCATCCTTGCGTACCTGCCAATACCCGGTTTGGCCCAAGCAGAACCGGTTGAGGTGGGGTCACTGGATGGTTTGGTGAAAAGCGTCTACCGGGATACCAAACACGTTCTCACTTCTCCTCTGCGCTGGAGGCAGGACGATGTGGTAAAGCTGGCTACCTTGTCCATAGCCACCTTCGGCATGATGATCACCGACAAGGAACTACAGGAATCAGTGCAGAAGAACAGGACCCGCACTTCGGATCAGGTCTCCGAATGGATGAAGAAGTACACCAAGCGAGTGGCCAATCTTACCATAGGTGGCTTATATATATATGGTCTGGCTTACCACGACAGGAGAGCCAGAGAGACTGCCTTCTTGTGCCTGGAATCCGTGGCTTTGGCCGAAGCGATAACCACAGGGTTGAAACATCTGGTGGGCAGATCCAGGCCCTTCGCGGACAAGGGGGCTTTCGATTTCAATCCACTGGAATCGCCCCCTCCACAGTATTCTCTTTCCCTTCCCTCCGGTCATGCCACGACCGCCTTTGCCTTTTGCTCGGTGGTGGCGGCACGATATCCGAGTTGGCCGGTTAGACTGAGTTTGTATGGTTTTGCAGTGACCGTCTCCCTGGCCCGGATGAATACAAACGTTCACTTTCTGTCGGACGTTTTCTGGGGAGGTATTATCGGAATCTCGGTGGGCAAGTGTTTGGTAGCGCTTCACGAGAGGGATGGGAAATCTGACCTGGAATTCATGTCCAGACATGAACCTGATAAGATAGGCATTGGACTGCGTATGTGGTTGAGATGATTCTCAGAGACCGACGAGCTGTTGCGGAGGAGATTTGGAAAAAATCAGAAAGCAAAGATACGATCGGATATTCTCGGACTGGGGTGGACATAAGATACTGGTAATCGGCGACGTGATGCTGGACGAGTACCTCTGGGGAAACGTGTCCAGGATATCCCCCGAGGCCCCGGTCCCGGTGGTGGAGATAATCAAGGAATCGGTCAAGATGGGAGGCGCCGCCAACGTGGCGCTGAACGTCAAAAGCCTGGGGGATGAACCCATCTTAGCCGGAATTGTGGGAAAGGACGCAAACGCCGGGAAGATGATGAGCGCCCTGAAGGATGCCCAGATTGGAAGCGAAGGAATATTCGCCGACCCGTCCCGGATGACCACCACCAAGACCCGGGTGGTGGCGCACAACCAGCAGGTGGTGCGGGCCGACAGGGAGAATACCGAGGAGATCTCCCAGGGCATGATCGAGGAGCTTCTCGGGTTCGCCAAAAGAAACATCGGTCAGATCAGCGCCATCATCATATCTGACTACGGCAAAGGGGTGATTACCCATTCTCTTCTGTCCGGACTCATAGATCTCTGCCAGGAGAATGGAGTTTTCATAGCGGTGGATCCGAAGGACACCCATTTCATGAACTACAAGCGGGTTTCGCTGATCACACCCAATCATCATGAGGCGGGCTTCGTGTACGGCAAGCGAATCAGGAACGAGGCCATCCTGGAGGAGGTGGGTTGGGGTCTCCTGAACAGACTGCAGGCGAGGGCCATGCTGATAACGCGCGGGGAGCAAGGAATGTCTCTGTTCGAGGCCGACCAGACCCTGACACATCTTCCCACCAGAGCCAAGAAGGTATACGACGTCACCGGTGCCGGCGACACGGTGATCTCCGCGTTCACCTGCGCTGTCGCGGCCAAGGCAAATTTCAGGGAGGCAGCCTTAATTTCCAACCATGCCGCCGGGCTGGTGGTGGCGGAGGTGGGAACCGCACAGACCACCAAAAGACAATTGGTAGACGATCTCGAGGAGTTCATCAATTCCACAAACTCCGCTGGCTGAATTCGACAGGCGGCATTTGATGTCGCGGGCTAAAGAGAATGATCCATACGAAGATCAAAAACCTGAATCACCTGGTCCGAATAAGACGCAGGCTCAAGAAAAACGGCCGGAAGGTGGTGTTCACCAACGGATGCTTTGACCTCCTGCACAGGGGACACGTCCACTGCCTGAGAAAGGCCAAATCCTTAGGCGACGTCTTGATCGTGGGCTTAAACAGCGACGCCTCGGTGCGGAAGATCAAGGGAAAGAGGCGGCCGATCATACCACAGGTCGATCGCGCTGAGATCCTGGCGGCACTGGAGATGGTGGACTACGTTTTGATATTCGCAGAGGAGACACCTCACCGGGTCATCTCGGCTCTGGTGCCCGACGTTCTGGTCAAGGGTGGTGACTATAGGAGGGGTGAGATCGTGGGAAGAGACGTGGTGGAAGGTTCGGGCGGCCAGGTGGTGCGCGTAAGGCAGGTCCGGGGAAGATCGAGTAACCGCATCATCAACAGGATAACGCACAGATACGCCGGCGATTGAAATCCTCTCCCCGTTCGGAGGGCACGGTTCGCCTCTCCTGCAAAGACCGCGCCTGAGACGAGATTCGTCTTGGTCTCCTCCCAGCCTGTTGCCCATGTGCAGCTCGTCCTCAAGCACAAGACTGGGTTTAAGCCGTCTTGAGAAAACAGGTTACAGACGAGGAGGGAAATTTTCCCTTGACACGCCGAGCCCGGAGTATTATCGTTTCTGCGATCGCGAGGACTGTGGTCGTAACAAGCGAGGATACCATTGGAATCTCCGCCAGTCGAAAACAGTGATCCCCGCAGTATAGATCAGACTAGCCAGCAGGAATCTTTGGCCCCCTCCGACACTGAGACGAAAAGGAAGATCTTCTTCGAAACGGAAAGTCTGGCGGAGGTTTATGCCCGGCAGGGACACATCTCGATGGCTTTAGAGATATACAGACGTATAAAGAGAAGGGATCCTACGGATGAGCGGATCTGCGACAGGATTTCCCAGTTGGAAGCTCGCCTCTCCACCAGACGCGGCCCAAGACTCAGAGAAAAAAGTTAGCAGAAACCAAGGAAACCCAAAGCATGAAGAACAGAATCAAAAGATTGCAGAACACCCTGGTGCGAGAGAACCTGGACCTTCTTCTGGTTACCTCGCTTCCCCACGTCAGGTACCTTTCCGGTTACAGCGGCACCAACGGGCTGATTTTGCTCTCCGCCAGGTCTTGCCTTTTTTTAACCGACTTCCGTTACAAAGAGCAGGCCAAGCAGCAGGTCAAGAGTATGAAGGTGATGGTAGTGCAAAGAGATCTCTTCTCTTCGCTCGCCACCCTGCCTCAGCTAAAGGGGAAGAGTATCAAGCTGGGGTTTGAATCGGATCACCTAAGCTGCAAGGTATATCGGAATCTGCGCTCGCTTCTGCCCGACTGTCTGCTGGTACCCACCGAGAAGCTGATCGAATCGCTGACAGAGAAGAAGGACAAAACCGAAGTTGCCAAGATCAAAAAAGCGGTCCGGATAACCGATCGGGTGTTCTCGGAGATTCTCCATTTCATTAAACCGGGCGTAAGAGAGCTGGATATCGCCGCGGAGATGGAACACAGAATGAAAAGATACGGTTCCTCCGCCCCCCGCTTCGAAACCATAGTGGCTTCAGGAAAAAGATCGGCGCTGCCGCACGGCGTCGCTTCGGGTAAACGGATAGGGAGAAACGAGTTCGTTACCATGGATTTCGGCGCGGTCTCTGACGGATACACTGCGGATCTGACCAGGACTGTGGTAGTAGGAAAGGCAAACAAAAAACAAAAAGAGGTGTATGATATAGTCCTGAGAGCCCAAAGGCGCGCGATAAGCAAAGCCAGATCGCACATCAAGGCCTGCGATCTGGACAGGACGGCTCGGGACGTGATCAAGAGGGCCGGATACGGCAAGTACTTCGGCCACGGCCTGGGGCACGGGATAGGGCTTCTGGTGCATGAAAACCCGGCGGTCAACCCAACCAATCAGCAGCTTCTGGAGCCAGGGATGGTCGTTACCATAGAGCCCGGAGTTTACCTTCCCAACTGGGGGGGAGTAAGGATCGAAGATGACGTCTTGATCACCCAGCGGGGTTGCACGGTGCTCAACGCCTCGGAGAAGAGTCTGATCGAGCTTTAGCGACGCCGGGGAGGGGCTCTTTTGGCCTCTTGTGCAGGCGGGTTTCTCGAAAGGCGTCGGCTCGACGGAATCTTCAGAGATCAGTCTCGCATCACATAGTTAAACCCTCAACCAGGAGGGGGTAGTTATGTGGGTATCGAAGATAAGAAAACTGATAAGGCTGGTGGAGGAATCCAACATCGGAGAGCTGGAGGTTTGGGGCTGGGGACAGAAGGTGAGGATATCCAAGAAGCCCAGGGAGTCCTACCCGGCCAGCTCCAGTAATCCTACGACTGACGTGATAGTTGAACCGAAACCGGAGCCCGAGCCGGTCGCGGGAGCGTCGACTCCCAGTCAGGTCGAGGCATCTGTCCGCGAGCCCAAGAAGACGGAGGTGGAGGATACGGACCACCTGGTTCCCATAAAGTCACCCATGGTGGGGACGTTCTACCGGGCGCCGGCTCCTGATGCCAAGCCCTACGTGGAGTTGAACCAGCAGATAGCAGTGGGGCAGGTGGTTTGCATCATAGAGGCAATGAAACTGATGAACGAGATAGAATCGGAGGTGGCTGGCCGGGTGGCCAAGATACCATTGGAGAACGGCAAGCCGGTCGAATTCGGACAGACTCTCTTCTTGATCGAACCGGCATGAGGCAGCCGTCAAGCTTGCCCGGTCAAAGCGAGGTGGTGACAAAAGGCGATAATAGTTAATGAGGGGCTGATTCCAGCCGAACTTATTGGTAGAAAGCGACAAGCGCGTCGAATTGAAGGGACCAGTTTTGGCTTCTCACTTCGGTCCCCTATCACCACCGGTTTTGAACAAAAGGAGGGGTTGAAATGACCTTGAAGCAGATGTTGGAGGAGGTGCTTTCTACCAAGGCCTCGGATTTGCACCTCAGGGTCGGGGTAAAGCCCACCATACGAGTCGACGGCGTGCTTCGCCCCATCAGCGATCAACCGGTTACACCGCAGGAGATGGAAGAGGTGATGAACCAGATCCTCAGCGAGGAACAGAAGAAAAAATTCCTGCAGAGGAACGAGCTGGATCTGGCCTTAAGCGTCTCAAAGATGGGACGTTTCCGAATCAACTTCTACAGGCAGAGAGGCACCGTGGGCATTGCTCTCAGAACGGTGAATGTGGTTATACCTTCCTTTGAGGAATTGAATCTTCCGCCGGTGTTGAAGAAACTGGCGGATAACCGACGGGGCTTGATCATCGTGACCGGCACCACGGGGAGCGGAAAGTCGACCACCCTGGCGGCGATTATAGACCACATCAATACCAGCCGCTCGGAGAACATACTGACCATCGAAGATCCCATTGAGTACATACACCGAAACAAGAAAAGCATGATCGCCCAGAGAGAGGTGGGGGGCGATACCGAGTCGTTCGTCAACGCCTTGAGACACGCCCTCAGGCAGGATCCGGACGTAGTCTTGTTGGGAGAGATCAGAGATCTGGAGACCATGTCAATAGCCCTTACTGCGGCCGATACCGGACACCTGGTCATGAGCACCCTGCACACGCTGAATGCGGTGGAGACGATAAACCGCATCATCTCGTTTTTCCCGCCTCATCAGCACCAGCAGATCAGGCTCCTTTTGGGTGCGACTCTTCGGGGCGTCGTCTGCCAGAGGCTGCTGCCCAGGTCAGACGGACCGGGACGGGTGCCGGCAGTGGAAGTTCTGGTAAACACGGCGCTGGTGAAGGAATATGTGACCGATCCCATGAAGACGCCCCTGATCATCGAGTTGATTGAGAGCGGCGCCATTCAGTACGGGATGCAGTCTTTCGACCAGTCCATCATGAAGATCTACAAGCGGGGTATGATATCCTACGAGGAGGCTCTCGCTCAGGCCAGCAACCCGGACGATTTCGAGCTGCGAGTCAAGGGTATCATGGGTGCCGCCGACAGAGGCTGGCACGAGTTCGAAAAGGCCTCCGAAATAGGAGATCAATAGAATCCATTTTCCAAGCAAGATTTGCAGAGTCAGCGGGAACTGAAAGATTGAACTGAAAGTATTAGCCGGGAGATCCCTTGTTCAAGAAGGTTTTGATCGCCAACCGGGGGGAGATCGCCCTGCGCATCATCCGGGCCTGCCGGGAGCTGGGCATTGCCACGGTGGCGGTCTTCTCCGATGCCGATACCCAGTCGCTTCACGTGCGCTTTGCAGACGAGGACGTCTGCATAGGTCCCGCCAAATCCCAAGAGAGCTATCTCGATCCCAAGAGAATAATCAGTGCCGCCGAGGTCACCAACGCGGATGCCATCCATCCCGGCTACGGCTTTCTGGCAGAGAATGCCGACTTTGCCGAGATATGTGAGTCCTGTGACATAAAATTCATCGGCCCTTCCTCCGAGACCATTCGGCTCATGGGAGATAAGGCTCTGGCCAAGGATACCATGAGAAGGGCTGGCGTCCCGGTGATTCCGGGAAGTGACGGGGTGGTCGAATCGGAGGAGGAAGCGCTGAAGCTGTGTTGCGAGATAGGGTTTCCCGTGATCGTAAAGGCCTCCCTCGGCGGAGGAGGCAAAGGAATGAGAATCGCCACAAATGAGGCCGAGTTGAAGAAGGGATTCCCTATGGCCAGGCTGGAGGCGGAGGCCGCCTTCGGAAGCCCGGAAGTATACATTGAGAAGTACATAGCCGAGCCCAGGCACATAGAGATTCAGATTCTTGGGGACAGTTTCGGTCAGGTGATCCACCTTGCCGAGAGGGATTGTTCTTTGCAGAGGCGTCATCAGAAATTGCTGGAAGAATCTCCTTCTCCGATTATGGATGAAAAGCTGCGCAACCGGATGGGTTCGGCCGCGGTCAGCGGAGCCGCAAATGTAAAATACGAGAGCGCCGGCACGGTGGAGTTTCTCGTCGATGGTGACAGAAACTTCTACTTCATGGAGATGAACACGCGCATTCAGGTGGAGCATCCGGTCACCGAGGAGGTGACAGACGTAGATC
>CAYFQZ010000364.1:0-7081 GCA_964345305.1 uncultured Ignavibacteria bacterium
GAGGCTCCCCGGACCCGGGCACGGTTTCATATCAGGGAGTAATCCAGGGTCGAGTTCTCCACCCGGGCCCCCCGCCCTATGATGGAATTCGTTATGATGGAATCCTTGACCACCGCCCCCTCTGCAATGGAGACGTTCGGGCCCAGAACGCAGTTTTTCACTTTCGCCGTCTCCGAGATGAAAACGGGGGCAACCAGCGACGACCCCGGGCGCCTTGTCGCGCGCCCGGTCTTGGCCAGAAGCTGCCTGTTTGTATCCAGCAAGGTCTCGGGCTTCCCGCAATCATACCAGCCCCTCACGTTGAAGGTGGTAAACTTAGCGCCGCGACCGATCATCAGTTGCAGCGCATCGGTTAGCTGATATTCGTTCTTGGTCATGATTCCCCTGTCGATCACTTCCCCCAAACACTCTTTGAGCAAAGCCGTGCTCCTTATGTAGTAGACTCCGACTGCCGCCAAATTGCTGGTCGGCCTTGAAGGTTTCTCGATCAGTCTCTTGACGAATTTGCCTTTCTTCTCCACGATGCCAAAGCGTCGCGCATCTGCCACTCTCTTGACCCCCAGGGAATCGTGACCGCCTTTGATCACCGGCAGAAGGTCCGCCTCGAAGATGGTGTCTCCCAGGACTATCAGGACCGGCTCCTGGTCCATCACAGAGGATGCCATGTTCACCGCGTACCCCAGTCCTTTCAGCTCCTTCTGCTCTATGAACCTGCATTTGAATTTGTAACTTCGTCTGACGTACCGGACGACCTGTTCCCCCAGGAAGCCGGTTACCACGATCACCTCCGACGGTCTCAGCCGTTGCACGATATCCAGGATATGACCCAGCATCGGCTTTCCTGCCACGTGAAGAAGAGCCTTGGGGACGGAGTATGTATGCGGTCTCAATCTCTTTCCGATTCCGGCTGCCGGAATTATCACTTTCATCTTGGCCTTTTCCTTTGTGGTCAAAAGCTCCGCGGGTCAGAAATCTTAATTTAACCCCTCTGCCATTATTGTCAACTTTTATTTTTCAAGTCCCCCTGCGGCGACAAAAGCGGGGCCCCAGCTTTCTCCCTGAGCCGGGCCTCGCACGGGTCACTGCACAAGAGATGCCTCCCGCTTCGGTGAAAAAGTCTTGCTTTTCATCCTGGCTTGTCTATATTCTATCCTAACCGTCCTCAAATCCGGGCGCCACGCAGCGCGTTCGTTTGTCTGCTCGATTGGCGGCCCTGGTTGCACGGTCTGGAAACCTGGGATTCGCCGATACGTAAGAAGGTTAGAGAGCAAACCACAACGGAGGAATCATGCTCAGGCCAATCAGAATCCTCCTTCTCGCATTAGCGCGTGCTGCGTTTCTTCTCCCTTTTATTTTCAACTCTTCCCTCGGAACGGAATTCAAAGCGGCGGACAGCTTCTTCTTTCCGGACACGGCCATCTTGGATGATGATCTGTTTGTGGCCGGGGGGAACATAAAGCTGGACGGCATAATCGAGGGAGACGTAGTCTGCGCCTGCCGCTCTATGGTTCAGGGCGGGCTGGTACTTGGAAGCCTGAATGCCGTGTCGCAGAGCCTGGACGTCCTGGGCGAGGTTAAGGGAAGCGTCAGGGGACTGGCCCAGAATATCAACGTCAATGGCAGGCTGAGCCGAAATCTCCTGGTTTTCGGATATACGGTCGACGTGAAGCCGGGAGCCGAGATCGAGAAGGATCTCACCGCCTACTGCGCGAAATTGACCGTGCACGGCACGGTCGGCGGCGACCTGAAAGGCGGGATGGACGAGCTGGTTATCTCCGGCACGGTCGAGGGCGACGTGAAGGTCAAAGCTCCGAAGATCACCCTAATGCCCACCGCAAGAATCCTCGGCGATTTGAGATACACCAGCCAGAAGGAAGCCAAGATCGAATCCGGAGCCCAGATTTCGGGGGAAACGGTCTGGACCCCAAGGGAACCCAAAAAGAAGAAGTCCGAGGTTGCGTTCACCCCGGAATCGCTTGTCTCGGAGATACTCTTCCTTCTGGCGCTGATGGTCACCGGGATTGTGCTCACCATCCTGTGCAAGAAGAATGCGCTTCAGGCCAGGCAATCGGTCGGCGATTCGTTCCTGAAGATGTTGGGACTCGGCTTTGTATTCATAGTCTGCATTCCGATAGGCATCCTCTTCTTGATGATCACCATAATCGGCATACCCATAGCAATCATTTCCCTTGTCGGCTACGCCGTTTTAGTCTATGTTGCCAAGATCCCCGTGGCAACCTTCGTGGGGGAGAAGATCATAAAGGCTTTGGGAAAGAAGGAGGAGCCTTCTCTCATCTGGTCCATGATTCTGGGACTTGTGGTCCTGACCGTGCTCCTGAACGTCCCCTACCTGCAGTGGCCCGTTTACTTTCTGGTGCTGTTTACCGGCTTCGGCGCCATCATAACCTCTCATCAGCGATCGACCACCCGGGGAGCCGGCAGCCCCTGAACCGCTTCACGGCCGGAATCAGATGATCTCGCGCGTTTCTAGCCGGTTTAGTGTGTGCCGCTGACTAGCACGCGCCTATTTCAGCGGCAGCATTCTTCTGGCTTGGATAGCGGTTCCCACGCTCAATCTGCTCGTTCTGTCGGGTCTTGCCCGCCGCAGGCGGGTGTGACCTGACAGATCTCACTGCGCCCAGCCCTTCCAGACGGGAATCACCCCTTCAATATCAGAAGCATAATCTCTAGCACTCGACCACTCCCAATCTTCTGGATTGTCCACCAATCCACCCTTGACCGGGTTGCGGTGAATGTAGTCCAGCTTCTGACGAAGAATCCTATCACTGTAGATGACCACCCTGTCGTACGTGGGCTTCCAGACGCTGGAAGCATTTCCTTTCAGGTCTCTAATCACCTTCTGGGCAATGAACTTCTTGAAATCGCGCATGAACGCAGACAGCTTTAAGCCTTCGATGAACAACACCAGATGGATGTGGGTCGGCATCAGGACGTATCCCGTGATTGAGGCATTATACTTGTCCGTGCAGAAGATCAAAGAGTCAGCCAGGGCGGAGTAGACCCCTTGTAGGTTGCCCAATGGAGCCCAGTCTTTGAACGTGGTGGTGATGAAGAAGCAGGTTACATGCTTCTGTTGGGGAAAACGTAAGCTCATGATCTTATGCATCTGCAGTGAGTGTCAGGTCACACCCTTCGGGCTGCGCCCGCAGGGCAAGACCTGACACAACGAGGATCACGTTGGGTGGCCAGCCCCTGCCCACCCGATTGATCTCTCGCCGAACCTGTCTCTTATTCTGTCAATGGTGGAGTAGACCTCGCGCCTCTTGTCCGCGTACTCCGGCAAAGGAAGCAGCATCTGAGACGATTGTCCGCTCTCGGTGAGGCGGGAAACGCTCACACCCAGAAGTCTCACCTTCCTAGCTGCTATCACGGAAGCGAGAACAAGCCGGACAGCGGCTTCGCAGATATCGTGCTCAGAGTCAGTGGGATGGCGTATGGTGTCGGAGCGCGTGATGGTCAAGAAGTCCGAGAATGTGATCTTAGCGGTAACGGTTTGACCCTTAATGCCCCTTTCCCTGAGTCTTCTGGCGACCATAGTCGAAAGAGCCAAAAGAACTCCCCGTATCGCCTCTGGTTTGCTGACGTCACGGCTCAGGGTACGCTCATGACTCATCGATTTCTCTGCCACAAACTCAGAGAACACAGGCACGTTGTCAATCCCTTGCGAGGCCAAATGCAGCCACTCTCCACCTTTACCGAGTTTGCCCTTCAGAACCTCCAGCGGGTAGGTAGCGAGCTCTCCCAGGGTATGGATTCCCAGGTTAGAGAGAATCTTCTCTGTCTTCTCGCCGATCCCGCACAACTTGCTCACCGGCAGCGGGCAAAGCGTCTCTCTTGCTTTGGCTTCAGAGATGAGAGTTAGACCATCGGGCTTGTTCAGTGAGGAGGCTAACTTGGCCAAAAGTTTGTTCGGGGCTATGCCAATTGAGCAGGATAACCCAAGTTCTGTTCCGATCCTGGCCTTCAATTTCCCAGCCAGCTCAACCGGCGATCCAAACAGCCTCTCGCATCCGGTAATGTCCAGAAAGGCTTCATCTATGGAGTATGGTTCCACTGCCGGAGTGAACTGATAGAATATATCGCGGAGAAGCGAGGCCACGTACTCGTATTTGCCGCCATACGATCCAACGAGGAAAACCGCGTGCGGACACAGACGTTTGGCTGTTAGCAAGGGCATTCCCGCCTTTATCCCGTACTTCCTCGCAGCATATGACGCGGCGGTGACCACCCCGCGTCTTTTTTCTGGATCGCCACCTACCACCACCGGCTTTCCCTCAAGCCAGGGGCGCTCCTTCTGCTCCACCGAGGCGTAGAATGCATCCATATCCACATGCAGGATCACGCGCTCCTTCCGGGGGGAATGGCATTCTGCCTGACCGGAGTCAAGTGAACCCGCATAATCCTGAGTCGGCACAACCCCATGATTCGTCAGCAGCATCGATTCTCTACTCCATCCAGATCTTATCCAGGAACCATTCCGCGGTTCTTTCCTTATAGGATAGCTGGCAGAACTGGGAATCTTGATCCATCACCGCAAAATGTTTGATCTTGAATCTCCCCTCGCTTGTACTCCACCGACCGGTCACCCGGGCAATCTTGATCACCTTTCCATCCCACTTGAACCGCACGGGGATCATCTGTCCCCTCTGGAAGACTACTATCACCTCTATTGGCTGATCTATGTCCTGATCCATGATGAAAACGCCTCGCAGCGACAATTGAGTCATGCCCGCGCTCTGTCCGTTCTCTCGAAACACCTGGGAGCATGAGTCGGAGACCTCACCCCCTTCCCCCTCTCCATTAGACGGAGAGGGGGAGAGGGAGGGGGTAGGGGTGAGGCGATTAAGAGCAGCGGAAGAGATTTGGCCTGCCTAACGCTTATTATCACATTTTTCTTAAGAGCCCGATGACCTTCCCGGCTATCCGAAAGTCCGGGCTTGTCCGGTCCACCACGATGGGTCTGAACGCCCGGTTGGCAGGCTCCAGTTTGACCCTTTTCCCCAGTGGCACGTATTTCTTGACCGTGGCTTCATCACCGATAACCGCAACCACTATGTCTCCCCTCTCCGCGGTGGCCTGTGCCCTGGCTAGGACGTAATCGCCGTGGAATATGCCCGAATCCGTCATGCTTTCCCCCTCCACCCTAAGAGAGAAAACATCACCACCGGGAACGAATGATCTGTCCACCGCTATCGATCCCTCGATGTTCTCCACGGCCAGAGTGGGCAAACCAGCAGCTATTCGACCCAGCAGGGGGACGGTCACAAAGATGCTGTTTTCCCCGTAGTCAAAAACTGTTTTCACCTTTGCCGCCAGCTCGATTCCACGAGAGACCAATGGCTTGCGGCGAATGTAGCCCTTCTTGGTCAGGGCGGAGAGAATGGCTCTCACCCCATTGGTTGAGGTTATTTTGAACCTCTCCCCTATCTCCCGAATGGTGGGCGGGAAGCCTTTCTTTTCTATCATGCCCCGTATGAACTCCAGAATCTCCCTTTGCCTTCTGGTGAGCTCCTTTCCCATAGGACCTCCTTTTATGTGGGATTTCCCGTCATCCGCGCCAGTATTCTCATCTCGCCTCCAACCTCTATACGCAATATACTGCCCATTTGTGCAGCTGTCAAGCAAAAAAAGAGAAACAAGGAAAGATTATGAAGACGAGCACAACTTGAGGCAAGAAGAACGCCCGCACCCTGAACTTACCGAGCATCTTGGTTATTCCCGCCTCTTCGCCACACCGGAAGAGCCGCTGAGCGCGCAAACTACGACAAATACCGCCGTCACGAGCAGAAACGGTGAGCTCCAGAAGCCCGGCACCAATCGTCCCATGTAGGCCGAAGCAACCATGTGCGTCAGTGCATTGGCCACCATGAGCATTCCCAGGAGGAAGACGAAGGTTCGGATGAATCTACCGCCGCGATTGACCAGCGGAGTAATCGAGAAGCATATTACGATGCCGGCTATCAGCCCGCCGAGCCAGATTTCGAAGGAGAACACTGGCAGCAGAGAGAATCCCAAACGCTCGTTCAGGTTGAGAGCCAGCCCATTGTAAAAGGGCAAGAAGTCGGTAACCGCTTCATCGAGAACATGGACGCTGATCGCCGAGATCATCAACGCCCAGGCGACCCCGCTCTTGCTCTTAAGCAGTCTGTGATATGTGTTCATTGTGTTTTCCCTGGGAAGTTATTGCCACACTTCCCTTCTTGTGCCTGCTTTCAACATACCTGTGAGCCTCGGCAATTTGTGCCAGCGGACTCTCAGAGAAAGATTAGATATTAAGTGCTGCTCTCAACTTTTTTTGCCTGTAATTATAGGAGCTATCACAAGACCCAGGCCTATTCCTATTAATATGCATGCAACAAACAACAAGGCTGATGTCCGAAGGAAAATGAATCCTCCACCAATACGCATAAGTGTCGTTCCACCAATAGCCCATGAGCTCTTGTCGCATTTTTCATTCGTCTCATTCATTTTGTTTTCCTCCCTTTCTTCTTATTATTTGAATTGTCCCGAACTGTTACCTTGTCAGGTTTTCTTATTATGTCCCAAAGTTATTACCACATTTCCCTTCTTGTGTCCCGATTCGACATACCTGTGGGCCTCGGCAGTCTGTTCCAAAGGATAGCGTCTATCAATGACCGGTTTTATCTTCTCCGCCTCAATAAGCTCTTTGAGGAAAACTAAATCTTCAGCTCTATATCTTGCTACCCCACCTATCACTTTCTTGCTGCTTGTCATTGAAGTCCACAGTCCTCGAATCATCGGAACAACCAGGCCAGAGGCCGCTAAAAGATAGAATCCTTTTTTCTTTAGCGATCTTTTGCTGCGCGAGAATGAACTCTTGCCTACCGTGTCGAAAATAACGTCATAGGTCTGGCCGCTATCGGCAAAATCCTCTTTAGTGTAATCGATCACCTTATCCGCTCCCAGAGATCTCACCATTTCTAGATTCGCGGTGCTGCATACCCCGGTGACTTCTGCCCCAAAGTACTTGGCGAGCTGTACCGCATAAGTACCTGCACTCCCTGAAGCGCCATAGACAAGAACTTTTTGTTCGCTCTGG
>CAYFQZ010000365.1:0-6177 GCA_964345305.1 uncultured Ignavibacteria bacterium
CCACCTCGTCCGAGACAAGCTCGGACGCTACATCCGAAACATACAGTGTAGGGGCGCAATTTATGGCGCCCGCGTACTCTCTGACGACCATCCCGTCCGAGACAAGCTCGGACGCTACATCTTAGGTTTGAGAGTTATTTGAGAGGCGTGAGGCTGTTGAGGATTCTCACTTCCCACTTCTCCTGCGGCTCCAGGGAGAGCTTCCAGCTTGGGAACAAAACCAGGCTCTGTTGGACTTTCTCGAACCCCTCCTCGGACAGCGAAACCGTATTAATGGGAAAGCGCCACAGCTGGGCTTGGCTATCGAGCTTGAAGTTGATGTCCAGCTTCACCCGGTCGTCCTGGATTCCGAACTCCGAGCACCTGGCGGCATTCCCCATCTGGACCAGCTCTTCGCTTTTGACCTCTCCTTCCTTCACGTAACAGAACCGCCTGTCGTCGTCCTCGCCGCGCAGGGCCAGGCCGAACTCTATTCCGAACCACAGGCTGATTCTGCCGGGGTAGTTGTTTACCAGAAGATAAGAGATTTCGAGGTGGGAGCTGCCGGGCTTGAGGGAGATCTTCTTAGCCACCGTGACCGGCGCCCTCTTATCGCCAACCCAGACGAATCCGTCCCGGTACAGGGTGAAAGCGAAGCTGCCTTGGGCTTTTTCCACTTTGCAGAGGTAGGGCCGGTTCACAAAATCCCCCTGCTCGGGATACCGGCAGGCGGAGAAATCGTCCAGCACGGTTCTCTCGCCCAGAAAGTGATCCAACAGGGAGCCGCGGCGATACCAATCGTAATTCAGCAGTGTGTCCAACCCTTGCTCCTTAGCTGGTGGCAGGTCGTGAATGCTGGCCACTGCGTCTTGTGGGCCGGCCTGACCTTGTTCCTGCTTCTCCAGGAGCTTCCGGTGATAACCTTCCTCTCTTCTGGCCAGAGTATCCAGCAGATTAATGCTCTTTGGCTTGAAGTCCAGCTCAAACAGGCTCCCCCCGCAGGAGAGGGAAAAATACAGACCGAAAATAGGCGTGTTGACCACGAGTTCGTCCCTGCCGTCTTTATCGAAGTCGAAAATCTGGTGTTCCACCCAACTCCGGCCGCGGTGAGCCAAACCGTCTGCAATCTTCTGGGCCTCGATCAGATTGGTGTAGACCGCAGAGCGGAGGTGGGGGAGATAAAGGCCTCCAAACACACCATGCCAATAGGGACAATTGCACTGTCCCTTCCACAGGAAGTCCTTGGCCCTATCCAACTTTGTGTTGCTTACGCCCTTCTTGGTTTCTAGATTCTGAAGTCTCTGGCTTAAAGCCAACATCTTCTTGTGCATGTTATTGGCCTCGGGGTACTTTGCCAGGAAGTTTCGCCAGAAGCCGCCCCTGACAAAGGGGCTGAAGCGCTCATAGAGGTTTTGCTCTTTCAAGATGTTTTCGAACTGTTCGTATTCGGCAAAAGCCCCGGATGGCAGAGCCCACTGCATCATCTCGTGGTAGGAGGCGGTAGGGAGATAAACCCTTCCTTTCGGGGGAAGGTGACTGAGAGCATCCTTGAGATGAATCATTTCAATCAAGTCGCCGTTCTTCTCGATCTCGTCGATGAACCTCTCTATCCACCGATCCTTGAAACAGTGATCATAGGTTCTGGGCCAGACGCCGAACTTCTCGCCGTCATCCCCATACACAATGAGGTTCCGGCCGTCCTCGGTAGCGATGCTTTTGAAATACCTGACGGTCTCCTCCGGCTCCTTGAAGGGTATGGAGTAGCGCAGGAACTTGGAGGAGGAGAACAGAGCCAAGACGTGCCCCTGCTCCTCGGTCAGATAGTAACCCAAAAGCTCCTCGTCCGTCAACCCGGAGTGTTTGAAATGGGAGTCGTCCACCACCGTATACCTGACTCCCGCCTCGCCCAAAGGTTTGGGCAAATGAGGCTCCCATATCCTTTCCGCCAGCCACATTCCCACCGGCGTCGTGTCGAATTCCTTCTGTATGAAGTCGGTCAGCTTGGTGATTTGTCCCAACTTGTCCGCATCCGGGATCACGGCGAGTATGGGCTCGTAATATCCTCCGGTCAGCATCTCCACCTGCCCCCTCTGCACCATCGACCTGATCTTGTCGGCGGCCTCGGGGTGATGCCGGATCATCCACTCAAGCAGGATTCCGGAGAAGTGCAGGCTTATTTTGAAATTGGGGTGTGTTTCCAGAATCTGCAAAAAAGGGAAGTAGCTGCGGTTGAAGGCGCGCTCGAATACGTGTTCGAAGTTGCCGATGGGTTGATGGTTGTGAACGGCAAAGGCGAATCTGATTTTCTTCATGGGGCTTCCCCGTGGATAAGTGTCCTATGTTCTTCTGAGAGTCGCAAGGATCACGGGCTCTCAGTTCTCGGGCGTCGGAAGTGGAGCCGGACCGCTGGCCTTCGTCAAATCCGATTCGTATACCCCCCCAGCAATATCACCGACCTGGAAGGCAGGCAGCTTACGGTCAAAAGATGCTGAACTTCAGATATTTCTTAGGGTGGCTTTTTATGTCCGATATTAAGGAATCGACACTTTGAGTGGTTTTCTTAATCTGCTCGTACAGGGTAGTATCGTTGAGCAGCTGCCCCAAAGTTCCTTCCCCGCTTTCCAGTCCGGAGGTCAGGTTCTTGAGGGAGGTGGAAAGAGAATCCAGAGTGGTGGTTATGTTGTCAAGCTTTTCTGAGGCAGAACTGAAATTGTTCACTGTACTGTCCAGCTTGCCCCTGTTATCTGTCACCATCTTCTTTAATTCGGAGGAAGTGTAAGAGAGATCCTTGAGCGTCTGGTCGAACCGACCCTGATTGCGGTCCAATAGGTCGTTGGTCTTCGCAGTGATCTCCTTCAGGTTTGTTATGGTTTCGGTGAGCGCGTCCTGGGAAGCTTGCGTTCCCACCACCTTGTCCAGGCTTTCTGCCAGCCGACGGACCAGGGAGATCATCTCACCCATCTTTCCCATCACCTCCGGAATGCCGGTGTCGTAATAGCCCAGGATGGGTTGGGAAAGATCTAGCAGCGTGTCCGAATAGCCGGTCTCCACGCCCACGAACCTCTCTCCCATCAAGCCCACGTTCATCACGGTGAAGCTGGCATCCTTCTTGAGGACCACGTCGGTGGTCAAATTCAAGGTGACCAGGACGTCGCCCTCGTATAGCTCGATCTTTTCAACCTTTCCCTTGGGCACACCGGAGACGGAGACCGGGTCCCCGACCTCCAGGGCGCCGACGTTGGGGAAGATCACACTGTACCTGAATCGGGTCTGATCGAATCTGATACCCTTGACCCAGATGAGTCCCAAGACCAGGATGGCGCAAGCCAAAAGGACCACCACCCCCACTCTGAGTTCCACGCTCTTGCTGTTCACTCTTGTTTCTCTTTTTTCAGGCTCCGGAAGGAAAACCCCGTGGTTCAGGCCGGATTGGACAACGGCTCCCACCAAGGCTGAAAGCCCTGGGCCAGGCTCGATACGAAAAAGCGCCGGGCCCTCCGACTCCTTCTGAGGACCGAGACCACATTTTCAATATACGAAACGCAGACCCGGACGTAAGCGTCATAGATCCAGCTTGTGAAACAGCGAAAAGAGGTCATGTTTCTCCGCCATGGGCACGTCGCGACATTCGCACCTGACCCCTGCCGAGATTATGTTCTTGAAGGCAGAGATCTCCTCTACCGACAAGAACAGATAGGGCAGAATCCTCTTCCGCCCGCTCCTTGAATGGATGCCTCCCACGTTGACTGATCCCATCTTCACTCCCTTCTCTAGCATTCTCAGGATGTCGAAAGGGGAGTCGACCAGGACGATGGCTCTCTCCCGGTCAAACTGCTGCCGCCGAATCCTCAGCGTCCCCTCCTCCACCGGCACTATGGTAGCCTTTATCTCCGGCGGGACGCACGCCAGGTATAGTTCCCTTTCCCAGGGATTGGAGGCAACCTGATCGTTGACCATCACGATCTGGTCAAGTCTCAGGCGGTTGCCCCAGCCCACCACCACCTGTCCGTGAATCAGTCTTTCGTCAACTCTATATAGTAGAATCGGCATCAACTCTCGGTTCTTATTCCCTTTTCCCCTTCCTCCTTGATCAGGGGAACCAGCTGATTCAAGGAAACCGATTCTCTCAGGCTAAAGAACTTGACCAGCATGGGAAGGTTCACCCCGGTGATCACCGCGATCTCGGGTCCGTCCTGGCGCTGTGCCGAAGCCACCTTCTTGGCCATCTGCCAGCAGCTTGTGCCGAACATGTCCACAAAGATGACCGCCCCCTCGGTGCAGGTTCGGTTGCTCACCCTATGCTGCAAGGCCGAAATCAACTCGTCCTTTCCCATCCCCACGTTGGATACGACGGAAAGCCCTTCCTGTTTTCCCATTATGCCTTCCAGCGTGTCCTTCAGTCCGAAACAGAGATCTCCGTGGGTTAAGATTATGCAGCCGACCATGCCAGAGTTTCTTTTGGTGGTTGCTCGGGGTTCGTGATTTTTCAGCCCTGGTGAGGGAGGTAGGCACAAGGCCGCCGTTGAGAGGCTATTCGAAGTCGCTTTCCAGAAAATCGCCCACCGTTTTTCTCCGATATATCTCGCCGGAGAGCCTTCTGGAGAACTCCTTGGCGCTGTCATGTCCGTAGATCTTGAGCATGTGGTTCATGGCTATTACCTCGGAGATGACGGTGATGTCCTTTCCGGGGGAGACAGGTATGGTCACCACCGGAATCTCCACTCCCAGAATGGTGGTATACTTGTCCTCTATGCCCAGCCTTTCGAATTCTGCCTGGTCGTCCCAGTGCACCAGGTTGACCTGGACCTCGATCCTCTTCTGCAGGCGGATGGCGCGGATGCCGAACAGCTTCTCTATGTCTATGATGCCGATGCCGCGCACCTCCATATGGTGTCCCAAAAGCTCATCGCCGGTCCCTACGATAAGCCGGGGTGCCTTTCGGATGATTCTCACCACGTCGTCTGCCACCAGACGGTGACCCCGCTCCACCAGATCCAGGGCGCATTCGCTCTTTCCCACCCCACTTTTCCCTGTATACAAGAGTCCCGCCCCGTACACGTCAACCAAGGTTCCATGAACGGTGGTATGGGGAGCAAACAGGTTGTCCAGATAGACGCTCAGGCGGTTGATGAACTCAACCGTGGAGAGCTGGGTGGAGAAAACCGGAACCTCTTTGCGGTTGGCAGCCTCCAGAAGCTCCACAGGAGGAACGATACCCTTGGTGATTATCAAGCAGGGCAGATCGAACCTGAAGATGTTCTCCACCGCTTTCTTTCGACCGGACTGGTCCTGGGAGGAGAGGAAGGTCATCTCGGTCTCTCCCAGAACCTGGGTCCTCTGATTGGCGAATCTCTCCACGTATCCAGCCAGGGCCAAGCCCGGTCGGTGAATCTCGCTGTTGGGTATTCCTCTCTTCAGACCGTTCTCGCTGGTCAGGAGCGTCAGCTCCAGAACCTTCTGCCTCTCGCTGTACAATCTCTCTACGGTTACGTTCTCCAAGGAAAGACGCCCCTTTCCTGCCGGGGATCATCCGGTTCGGCTTGGGGCCGGATGATTTGTCCGGGATACTCTAGATCTCTTCGATCTGCTCTTCCTCCGAGACCTCTGCCTCTCTTCTCATACGCGATGTTTTCTGAGCTTTCTTGACCTTCCTGTCCTTGAGCTTACCCTTGTACCTCTTGAGCTGCCCCTCCATCTTATCTATGACTTTCTCCACCGAATCATACATGTCGAATGATCTGTGCTTGCTGGCCAGAACGGTGCCGTACACTTTGAGCTTCAACTCGGCCGTCATCCTCGATTTCTCCATCTCCAGAATCAAATGGGTGTCGATTATGTGATTGAAATACCTCCCCAACTTCTGGACATTTTTCTCTGCGAAGCTTCTTAGATCGTCGGTCAGGTCAAAGTGGCGGGCGGTGGTTCTGATCTGCATGTCGTGCTCCTTTCAGTTACCTTGTACTCCGGGAAAGGCCCTCTGGTTGATGGTTTCCGGCAAATCCAAGATCTCACAAACCCGTTTTACAGTATTTGCCCTTTCGATTGCGGCACCTTTGTCTTAGGAAAAAAGACAGCACGGGAGCGCCCGCACCTGGTCCAGGAGAGCACGCCCCCCATCTCGAACCGCTCCTGAGAGCACCTGACGCGCGATCCGGCTGATGAAGCCTCGAATTTGATTGGAATCTTTAGCCTCCCTGG
>CAYFQZ010000366.1:0-6388 GCA_964345305.1 uncultured Ignavibacteria bacterium
CTGTGCGAGGTCAAGAATAAGTAAAGAGGCAGCTGCATTCGATGCACCACCCCGACTCGCAGTCTGGGAGTGAGAGGGTGATGCATGAGCGTGTTTGAAACCCTTCGCTCCAGAGGGACGATGAGAACGTTTACGGGTAAGAGAAGTCCTGGAGCTGATCTCGAAAAGACGGTGGATGCGGCGAGACCTGCCCCGTCGGCAACAAACAGGCAGATCTGAGATTTCGTTGTCATAAGCGAAGAGAAGACCATCATAGTGATTGGGCAGTGTCTTACAGATGGTTAGAAGTAAGAATCGCACGATGACGGCAAATATGACGGTACATCTGCCATTATTGCAGTTGCTGCGAATCAATCCAGTGTGCGCAAGAAAGAGGATGGAGCGGCTGCTGTTTTTGATATTCTGTTGGTAGTCAAGTACTTACGTCAGATAAGTTACGAAATAGAAACGCAATTGCGCCTGGGCGAACAGGAATCCAACATGCTCTCGAACGTATCTCCAGACAAACTCGGACGCTACAGATCCCACATTCACTATTAGATAGTGATGTTCATGTTGTTGAAACAACCAAGGGACCGAATTCGGCCATTCAGAGGAGGTTACGAGTGGAAATCAAACCAAGCTCCAGACTGAGGACCTTGTACACACTGATCAATTTTCTTCTTTTTCTGATCTACTGTGTGCTGCCGGTGATCGTGTTGCAGGTTCTTAAACAGCGTCCCCGCTATCTTTATGACCTGTGGTCCCTGGTGATAGCAGCGGTGGGATTCGTCGTCTTCGCTATTTTGCTGCTGTATCTGCCTGCCTACATCAAGACATTGAAGTATGAGCTCACTTCCGAAGATTTGAGATTGGAGGCTGGTGTATTCTGGAAAAGACGAAAGGTGATTCCCTATCACAAGATCACAAATCTTAACACGCTTCAGGGACCCTTTGAGCGCCGTTTCGGCCTGGGCCATCTGAATGTTCAGACTGCGGGTCATGGGGCAAACACATCTCCAGAAGGAAAATTAGTTGGCTTGGAGGATTTCGACGGCATCAAAGAGAAAGTGATGCATAAGGTTCGCCTCATGAAATCAGAAGCAGCGGCGACCGAAGATCGTCCCAGAGAGTACACACAACAGGAGCTTCTGAAAAAGATGTTGACAGTCTTAGGGAGAATCGAGAGAAATACACAAAAATCCTGACCTGGCAGGCGTAAAATGGTTTGTTAGGTCGAAGCGGTTACATTGTTGTTACATCCAGATTCTGTCTTGGAGCATCCCGGATCGCCTCGGGGCGAGGAAAGTAGGGACCGGATTCATCCAGCCCGAGCGGGTCGCGTAAACGCGACCCCTACAAGATATGTTTCACGTGAAACAATATGCTGACTTACCAAGAGAGATTTGACATAATCGTGGTTGGAGCTGGGCACGCCGGCTGTGAGGTGGCGCTGGCTTCGGCGAGGATGGGACAGAAGACCCTCCTTTTCACCATGAACAAGGAGACCACTGCCCAAATGTCCTGCAATCCGGCAGTAGGCGGACAGGCAAAGGGGCAACTGGTCAAGGAGATCGATGCTCTCGGCGGCGAAATCGGCTTCATAGCGGACAAAACCTCCATTCAGACTAAAACGCTGAACCTCAAGAAAGGTCCGGCTGTCTGGTCCACCCGGACACAGAACGATCGGGCACTATATCGTCTGGCAATGCGGGAGTCCCTGGAGAACCAGGATAGGCTCTTCATCAAGCAGGATCAAATCGTCGAAGTACTCGTCAAAGAGGGAAAAGTCCAAGGTGTCGCCACAGACTCTGGAACGGCCTACCACTGCAGAGCTGTCATTTTGACATGTGGCACTTTTCTTAACGGTCTCATCCACATAGGCTTAGAGCATTTCCCGGCTGGCAGGGCAGGAGAGTTCCCGGCTCGGGGTCTAACTGAAAATCTGGTGAAACTCGGCTTCAGGGCTGGTCGACTTAAGACCGGGACTCCGCCACGTCTCGATGGGAAGACCATCGATTTCTCCAAGACCATTCGGCAGGATGGCGATCGAACCCCAAAACCTTTTTCCATCCGTACCACGACTTCGCCAGAGAACAAGTTGCCTTGCTATCTCACTTACACGAATTCGGAGACGCATCAGCTCATCACCAATAATCTGGACAGATCGCCCCTTTACAGCGGAAAGATCAAGGGGATCGGTCCCAGATACTGCCCATCTATCGAGGACAAGGTGGTGAAGTTCCCGGATAAGCCCAGACATCAACTGTTCTTGGAGCCAGAAGGACTTGGAACCACCGAGTTCTACGTCAACGGATTCGCGACCAGTCTGCCCGAGGATGTGCAGCTTGCAGCTCTCAGAACCGTGCCCGGCCTGGAGAACGCCCAAATGATGCGCACCGGCTACGCGATCGAGTACGACTATTTTCCCCCGGTTCAACTGAGACACACACTCGAGACTAAGCTGGTCGAGAATCTCTATTTTGCCGGACAGATCAACGGGACATCCGGCTATGAAGAGGCGGCGGCCCAAGGCCTTATGGCAGGCATAAATGCCGTGCTCAAGATCAGAGGAGAAAGTATCTTTGTGCTCAACAGGGATCAGGCATACATAGGGGTTTTGATCGACGATCTGGTCACCAAAGGTACCGAGGAGCCTTATCGGATGTTTACCTCCAGGGCAGAATACAGATTGTTGCTCCGAGAGGACAATGCAGACCAGAGGCTGCTTGAGTATGGATACAAGTACGGTCTGGTCCCCAAAGAGATTCACTCTGCTTACCAGGAGAAGATGCGGCAGGTTGAAAAGGAGAAGGCACGTCTGAAAAGGGTCTTCGTCTCCGTATCCTCGTTCGCCGATCTTCTCGGCGAGATCGAAAACAACCGCAAGATGTCTCTAGCCAAGATTCTGAAGATTCCGGAGATCACGTATGAGGATTTGAAGAGGGTGGACTGGGAGGCACGGGATATCTCCCCACAAGTGTCCGGACAGGTGCAGTTGGAACTCAAATACGAGGGATACATCAGACGGCAGATCAGAGAGATAGAGAAATCCAAGAGATTGGAGTCAATGCGGATTCCGGACGACTTCAGGTATGACGGCCTTAAGGGATTCAAGAGGGAAGCACTGGAGAAGCTCAAGAGAGTAACCCCGGTTTCGGTTGGGCAAGCATGCCGGATCTCCGGAGTATCTCCAGGCGACATTGCCGTGCTGATGGTGCATCTGAAGCAGTTTGCAGCGAGACGGTCAACGGATTAAACGGATGTAACGGATGGGTCAAGGCATCAAGCGGATTGGTCAACGGATTAAACGGATGTAACGGATGAGACGGACCTCATCTGTTTAATCCGTCCATACGGACGCCTGTCTGGGCGTTGCATCCGTTGACCGCTTTTTCATGTTTCACGTGAAACGTTGTGGTTCCTTCTTAACTTGATCTCTTCGATGTTCTCTCCTTCAGAAATCGCTCAGTTCAACACAATCTGTTCCACCTTCGGCCTGGACCTCTCCGAGGAGATGATGGAGAAGTTTAAGACTTACGCCTCCCTGCTCCTGGAGTGGAACAGAAGGATTCATCTGGTCTCGAAACGAGATGCCACAGGTATCCGTATTATGAGGCACTTTGTCGACTCGTTGACGATCTTCAGGGCCATCGGCATGCCCAGCCACTCGAATGTCTTGGATCTGGGGGCCGGGGCAGGATTTCCCTCCATTCCCATGAAGATAGTCAGACAGGACCTCCAACTGACCCTGATCGAATCGGTTCACAAGAAGTGCCTGTTTTTAAAGAAGTTGAATGAGACCCTCAATCAAGACGATGTTGTGGTTGTAGACCAACGCGCCGAGGAGCTTGCTGGCCGGACTGATTTCCAGGGACGGTTTGATCTCGTCACGGCCAAGGCGCTGGGGAGATTAGTCGACGTTGGGGAGATGAGCAGGACGTTTCTAAGGACTGGCGGTATGCTCGTTATGTATAAGGGAAGGGCAGCTAAGGTGGAAGCCAGAAGCACTGCGCTCCAGTCGGAGCTGCGCCTGAGAGATGTAATCAGAGTCAATGTGCCGGAGCTGGACCTTGTGCGCTGGCTGATCGTGGCGGAGAAAGTCGTGCCGGACTAGGGGGAGGAACCGGCGGCAAACCCAACGGAGAGACAGAACCAGCGGGCTGGAAAAGCCACGTTTTATGCTCCCCCTCAGGCCCTACCTGACAATCGTATGTTGGAAGGTCACCGTTCCGATCGGTATCGGTGCCTTTACTGCGTGAACCGGGCATACCATCATCGTGGGGCAGAACCATCCTTTCCGGGGATAGTAGTCGTTGACATAGACGGTGTAGTTTCCTTGCTGGTCCTCCTCGATGCAGTAGATCTCTGTGCTGTAGCAGCCGTTGGGCTTGGTGCCCATGGCGGTCACAATGACCACATAGGTCTCGAAGTCGATCTCCGGGCACTCTGGAGGAGGCCACATGACGGCATACACCTGGTTCCAGAAGTTGCAGAAGTCCGTCTGGTTGTCGATGACGAAATCGTTGGCTTGACAATAGCCGCTCAGTCCGGCCTTCAGAACCGTGGAGAACTGCACGTTGCAGTTCAGCGCATAGATGGCGGAACCCGTGAATACAAGAATCAAGCCGGCGATGAGCAATATCCTAGAGGCCTTCATAGTACACCTCCTTTCTTAGTCCGGATGGGAATCCGAACATACTCCAGCCCGCTGGTCCGGCTCATCTAAAAACTGACGGCGTTTCGGGGAAATGAGGCTTCGCGCTACATTCCCATGCGCTCGTCGAAACTCGAAAAACTCTTTTCAGGTGACCCAATCTCCAGTCTAGTGGACCACATGCTCGTTGTCAAGCACTTTTTTCATCTGCAGTAGAAAATCTATATAGGTAATTATACTCATCTGTTCGACTCAGATCGCATTACTTTGTCTCGCATTCTCTCCAGTCCCGCCTGTTGCCACCGCGACACGCGGTGGTCTCTTGGGCACAGGAGAAAGGCCGTTCAGCTGGGGATGGACTAGACCCGAGATGTCTCAGGGGCCGTTGAGCTTTGTTCTATTGAGCTCAGGTTTGACTGCTTCTTATGGGTTGGGGAATCTTTCGGGGATAGGATCGAATCGTGATCATCTCATTCGGCGATCCATTTGCCGATAAGCTTTGCTGCGTCTGTTACCGCCCAAGTCAAGGGGGAGCCGGTCTTCCTCGGTTGAGCGTGGACCTCTCGGCTGCCGAGAGCCGCCAGCATTCGTCGGCGCAACTCAGATTCCTTCCACTTGCGGACAACCGCGTTGCGGCAGTCTGCCTCTGTCAGAGCTTCCAGAGCTCTCCACACTTCAGTTCTCGATCCCACACAAGCCTGCGGCAGTCGGAACCGAGCGTCAATCCAGGGCCGGTACAATTCCACGTCCTCCAGCAGATCACCCCGGAAGATTCTTGCGGCAAGCCGTCTCCCGCTTGACGATCCCGAAAGAAGGGCATAGACGAAGGCGCACTTCTCGCACTTGCCGCAGTGTTTGCTGCGCCAGTTGGAACCACCGCATGAGGAAAACTGCTGATAGCCCCTCGGTACCCTCTCCAGAAGAACTCGCAGGACGTCGCTGTCGCTTGAATGCGCAATGGGACTGCCGATTCTAAGGCCCGGATTCAGAACGCGCTGGTAGAAGCGTTCCAGTAGCTTCAAATGCCTGGTCGTCTTCTGATACTGATGGTTGACCTGCTTGCCTCGGAAGGTGAAGAAACTGGCGTCTGCTGATGCCTCCACACCAAGGCAGATGATACCCGCTCCGACTCCGACAGCACAGAGTGCAAGGACGGCGATGACCCAGCCAAGCTGGTAGCTGCTGTAGTGCCAGTCACCGTAGCGCTCCTGCAGCCTTTTGCGTTGCCCGGTGTGGAGGTATGCGACCATCGGCTGGAGGCCGAGACGCTTGAGCCTGGGTATCCAGCCCCTGATGTCCTGCCAGGTGCGATCTCCTTCGTTCAACAATACGGGATGGACCTCGTAACCAGCCTCCAGCAGTGCAAAAAGCGATACCACCGAATCCTTACCACCGCTAAAGCCTAGCACGACTCGCTTTGAATCCAAACGACTGTTCGGGGGCTTCCCTCTGGCAAACTCGCCCCCAAGGGCAGGCAGCGGGGTGAAACTTGATCTTCTCCAGAACGCGTCCTGGTCGACCAGGAGCGCACCGACGGCATCGTCGAAGATCCGCTTAAACGGTGGGACTACGCATCCCTTGAGCACGGTGGCTTGCCTGGGTCTGACTTCAGCGGCAAGATCGCACAGAATGGGAATGGCAATCAGAGACACTTGGTGTTTTCTCATCTGCCGTGCAATTTCTTCCGGGGGCCGAAAGAAGGCGGAAAGCGGGATGTCGCCTGCCTGGAATTCTATGCGCCAGGGACACCGC
>CAYFQZ010000367.1:0-4575 GCA_964345305.1 uncultured Ignavibacteria bacterium
AGTATTGTTCCAGAATAACGCTGTTGGGAGTTTTCTTATGGATTCGCCTGGCGGTCTCGTAATAACTGTCCGGTGAGTCGGGCGGAACGTCGGTCGCGGTAACCACAACCTCTGCCCCATAGGCCTTCAATAGGTCGATCTTCTCGCGGCTCATCTTGTCCGGAATGGTGAAGATGGCCTTGTATCCCCTGGAGGCAGCGTACATAGCCAGACCCACGCCCGTGTTCCCTGAGGTGGCCTCCACGATGGTGCCGCCCGGCTTGAGCCTGCCCACCCTCTCTTCCTCCTTGATCATGTAGAAAGCCATGCGGTCCTTCACGCTGCCGCCCGGATTAAAGAACTCCAACTTTGCCAACACTGGCGCTTTGATTCCCTTCGTCACCCGCTGCAGTTTCACCAATGGCGTGTCGCCCACTAAATCGGTTATGTTCTCGTAATACATCGCTCCTCCAGTCGAATGCTGCATAGTCGTCTGAATCACGAATCAGCCTCGCGAGGCTCTTGAACTATCCGAGTTGAATATAAATGTAGCGTCCGCCGGGTCAAGCCATTTCTGTTGACCTTTCTTATGAGCCAAATGTGGAGGACGATATGGAGTGTTCGCGTTCGGGCGAACCGCGTATTTCAAAAGGCAAAGGCTCACAGTACGGGGAAGCTTCGAATCCGACAAAAAGCTTGACAAGAAACTAGCACGCGCATTACTTGGAAATAAGGCAGGGATTCCGTTTAGGGAATGGCGGTGAAATCAAGAATCGTTCTTGCTGTTACTGGGCTTTTTCTCATAATGCCGCCCAGCGCTCTGAGCGCGGGAAAGGGTGGTGCTCCTCTCTTTACATTGACGGAAGAAACTCATGACGGCTATTTACTGGTTATCCGCCAGACCACATCCGTGGACTATCGGAGCAGCATACTGATCCAGCCTGCCCGTTCCCTCCACCCTGATCAACCCGAAATCAGGACGAGAGTCGAGGTGCTGCGAAGAAATGGACGGACCTTCCAGATTCCGCTGCCTCAGACTTCTTCGGCTGCCGATTCCTCCACAACCAGGATTAGGATACATCTGGAGGAATGGGCCGTGGAGCCCGGAGACAAGGTGCATATCGTGATTCGCCACGATTTCGGCTATCCCTACGTTTTTGAGAGGTCAGTCAAAGTGAGAAGGCACGGACTGGGGGCAAGCCTCTCCTTTCCCATTCTTTCGGTCCAGAGAGGCGGAGACCATCCGGGAGGTTTGGGGGCGGGCGTCAGCTATACTCTGAAACACGTGCAAGCTGAGAAGACCCTCTTAAACCACCTGGGCGTTGGGTTGAATCTCTCCGTTCTGGATTTCGAGCCTGCACAGAAGATCGAAATAGGCCTGGGCCTGGTCGTTACCTTCCCGGATGACCTTTTTCAAATAGGCTTCGGAAAGAACCTGACCATCGATACGGATTCAGGCTACTACTTCCTGGGGATAAACCTTCCCGGCATAAAAGACAAGATAGGTCTGTGACAGGCTCAGTTTGGTGTCAAGAGCACCAGCCGACGCTTATTCCCTGACCAGAAGCACGGTAGGTGCTTGGTTCTCCGGTACGCCAACGTTCTCCGGCGGGCCTGAGCAGTAAGAAAACTCGACCGGAAGAGAAATTTCTTGCGTTCTATATCCCGGTTTCTCGAAAACGATCTCCAGATCCAGCTCCCAGCGGACGGGAGGATTCTTTCGGAGTGCCGATATCTCATCGGGGCTTGAAGAGAAGGTCAGCCGGATACTCCGGCATTCATAGGTCCCCTTGCTGTTCGTGGAACTAACACACCTGGGCTGGTTGTGACGGATCACCTTCACCCGGACGCCTTCCAGCGGCTGATCCGTGACACTATCCAGGACCGTCCCATGAATGGCCGCACAGAGGGAATACTGGTTTTCCCGTACCAGGGGGACGGACTCCCACATTTCGGTCCAGCTGCTGCAACCAGCCAGAATGGCAAGCAGGAGTAATGTCCGGAACAGGAGCGCGCACGATCTCATGGTTTGCTCTCGATTGGCTGCCGGATCACGTGGGACGGATGAATCGAGCCACTACTTCTGTCCCAGCTTCTTCTCCAGCTTCTCCACAATCTTGGTGAGCTCATCGATCTTCTCGTGCAGCCTGGCCATCTCCTCCTTCTCTTTTCCCCTCACCTTGGCGGTCACCTTTTCCACGCTCTCGTCTATTTTCTTCTTGATTTTCTCCATCCGCTCATCGTGGCCCTTCAGCAATTCATCGATGGCCTTGTGCCGATCGGACTTGGCCATCTCGCCCCTTTTGATCATCTCGTCCACGATCTTTTCGGCCTTTTCCCTGGTCAGGTCGAAAACGCCCAGACCGAACAGAATCGACTTCTTGAAGATATCCATGGTAATCCCTCCTCCCTTGGAAATGAGTAAACGGATCAACTTGGTGGTCTGCTTGAGATTCTTCTTATCCTCCGAAAAAGTATCCGATAGAATTCTGGAAAGGACGGCTATGGTGACATCCTTACCGGTCTGATTATCTATTACTTTGAATCCCTCATCCCGTCTTACCAGGTCCGCCAGGTCTGCAAGCTTGATGGTAGCCTTCTCAGTCGTATCGTACAGTCTTCTGTTTGCGTATCTCTTTATTATGCGAGCTTCCATGATCCGTGGATATTCCCAGATAATATCATCGGCTGATGCTCCATCTGAATATAGTGCGGCGCACAATGGATGTCAAGAAAAATCTTGGGCGTCTATACCTGGCCGTAGTAGCTGACACCAATCGGGGAACACGCATCGCCCAATAGCCTTGGAGTCCGGAAGGCCGGGGGAATTCTTCGACGCGTCTCAAGAAAGCGCGCAACTCATACATCTTTAAACCTCTGTAAGCACGTAATCCGCTGCGGATTAGCAGAGCGGGAACAGGAGACCGCCGTCGCAGGAAGCTGCGATCACCCTAACATTCTTGCACATAAGGCAATGTCAGTCTCCGCTCGTGACCGGCCGCGTCCGGGGCCGCAGTTTGCTGCGCTCCGGCCGCCTTGACATTCAATGGCCTATTTGGCCGCACCTTTCTTTCCCGGCGCATCTCTCTTACCATCAACAACTTATTGATTATGTTTAGCGAAATGCACGTATTTTGCAACTCGGCACGCTTTTTTCTAGTATATATGACCGAGTTTCCTCCTTCTTCAAGTTTTACATATAGATAACTCAGGCCCGCGGTTGAGAGAAGACGCGGGCCTGAGTCTTTTGGTGCCCAAAGACCGGCTGTGATGGGATCGGCACCCTGCCGGAAAGATTGTCAGGTTCAATCTGCGCCGCCACAACTAGAGACCCAGAATCTCCAGATCGGCATATTTCGCCAGGAGTTTCTTTCTGATGCCTCCCCTGAAGACCACAATCAGCTGCAGGTTCTCGCCCGAGCCCTCCCGGTGGATGATCTGTCCTTCACCCCAGTGCGGGTGCATCACTCGTGTGCCCTTCTGCAGCATGGAATCGTACTGGGTATTCCACTCCGGTGAAACGGAAGGAACCCGGTCCAGATCCACCCGGTAGGCCTGACTGTCACCGATCCCGACGCGATCTTCGGTGGCCAGCAGATCTTCCGGTATCTCATCTAAAAATCTCGACTTGAGATTCATCATGTCGGCAAATCTCTTGCGGTGGAGAGCATAAGACAAGAATAGCTTCTCTCTGGCGCGGGTCATGCCCACGTAGAAAAGCCTCCTTTCTTCCTCCAGTTCATCCGGATCTTCCAGCGAGCGTGACAGGGGGAATAGGCCTTCTTCCAGCCCGGCGATGAAGACCACCCGAAACTCCAGCCCCTTCGCTGCATGGAGCGTCATAAGGGTCACTGCATCTTTGCTTTTGTCCCACAGGTCAATGTCGGTAATAAGCGAAACCTCTTCCAGGAATGCCTCCGCGGTGGGTTGATCGGACCTCTCCTTGAACTCGCAGGTGGCGTTGATCAGCTCCTTGACGTTTTCCATTCGATTCTCAGCCTCCACCGTCTTCTCTTTTCTAAGCTGGTCCAGATAGCCTGTTTTCTCGGCGACCAGCTCGGTCAACTCGTCGACGGGCAGCCTCTCTTTGAACTGGGAGAAGCCTTCCAGCAGCTTGCTGAAATCCTGCAGTCCGCTTTTGAATCGGGACGATACTTGCTCCACCCGTTCTACTTGCCTCACTCCTTCGAGCAGGCTCAGATTGTTTGTCAAACAGAAATTCTCTATCCTGGAGATGGTTTTCGCTCCTATCCCGCGTGCGGGGACGTTCACAATCCTCTTAAGGCTGAGGTCGTCTCGTGGATTGGCCAACACTTTAAGATATGCCAGGATGTCTTTCACCTCTTTGCGTTCGTAGAACCGTACCCCTCCCACTATCAGGTAGGGCAAGCCGCTGTCCCTTAGCCTTTGCTCCAGAACGCGCGATTGGGCATTGGTGCGGTAGAGAATCACAAAATCAGCCAGCGAATAATCGTCCTGCTGTATGAGAGTCTGAATCCTGTTGACCAAGGTCTCGGCCTCATGATGTTCGTTCTGCAGAGCCAGAAGTCCGACCCTATCGCCCCCCTGGATCTGTGTGTACAGGGTCTTTCCCTT
>CAYFQZ010000368.1:0-1534 GCA_964345305.1 uncultured Ignavibacteria bacterium
TTTCTCCACGAAATTCCAACTTTATACCGTGCCCGGACAGGTCTACTATAATGCTACCAGGAAGCTGGTCTTAAGGGGGGTGGATGGGTTGGTTTTCGTGGCGGACTCACAAAAATCGAAAACCGATGAGAACGTGGAAAGTCTTCAGAACCTGATGGAGAACCTATCAGAATATGGATACAAGATAGAAAGAATTCCTTTGGTGTTTCAATATAACAAGAGAGATTTGCCCGACATCAGTCCGGTGGAGGAACTGCAGAAGACCCTAAACCCGAAAAGCTTCTCCCAGTTCGAAGCCGTCGCCACGCGGGGGATAGGCGTGTTTGATACTCTGAAGTGCGTCAGCAAATTGGTTTTGGATCAGGCCAAACGCAAACAGCTTTTCCCCGAGGCGGAGGCGGTGGCCCAGCCTGCCGAGAGGACCGCCAACGGAGCGCAGCTATCGCAGACATCCGAACGCGAGCCAGTCGAAGCGGCGGCGATTCCTGCCGCACCGGTGGAGAGTTCGACCCCACAAGCAGTCGCCACTTTGGCTCAAAAGGAAGTTGAGTTTTCCCCCGAACAGAAAGCTCCCGGACGGGAAAAAGTTGAACCGGAGACAGCCTTAGAAGTTGAGCTGGAAGTGGGAGAGGTTACGGAACAAAATCAGGCGAGAACGGAGAACACTCTGCCCCAGAAGAGCGCCACCATAATAAGCTGGTCTGCCGGCAAGAGGAAAGAGAAAACTCGGGCGAAAGCATTCTTTCTGAGGCGCTGGCTGAATAAACTTTTCAAATAGATATCGTGGAGGTGCCAAATTGAGACAGGAGGACCTGGTAATCTATGAAGAGCAGATCGAGAAGATAGAGAAAGCTCTGGGGATGCTGATCAAAGGTGCACAGGCCAAGTGTGTCCTCCTCGTGGATAAGGATGGTCATTTGATCTCCCGGCAAGGTTTTACCCAGTCCTTGGATACCACGGCCCTGGGGGCACTTTTGGCGGGAAGCTTCGCTTCCACCCGAGAGATAGCCCGACTTGTGGGAGAACCGGAGTTCTCCGTCCTTTTCCACCAGGGAAAGAAGGACCATATTCACATCACTTTGGTGGGCGAGAGAACCATTCTGGCAGTGATATTCGATGACCGAACCACCATAGGGATGGTACGGCTCTATGCAAAGGAGGCTTCAGGAAGTCTGCAGAAGATTCTCTACTGCGCCGACCATCGGAAATCTAAAGTCGAAACTGACCAGAAAACTGACGCGGATTCAGAGTTTTCCACTTCATTGGAAAGCAGGCTGGATGATGTCTTCTCCGAGAAGCCTCATGGAGAAGATGTCACACAGCCTTAATCACGCCTGAACATCCAGGGGCGTATCATTGAGCTTCAGCAAAGACGAGGGTCTGTTGGGCCTGAGAGATCAAGACAAGACTTTCGGATACAGGGCATTGCCGAAGCTTTTGATTTCCGGGATAACCTATGTCACGTGAATTGGGACATATGCTGGTCAAGGCGGGCAAGATATCCGAGGAACAACTTGCCCGGGCCTTGGAGCTG
>CAYFQZ010000369.1:0-2125 GCA_964345305.1 uncultured Ignavibacteria bacterium
TTCAAGTTGATACCAACGCATGTATTTCCCACCCGAGTTCTTGGGCTATCGGTTATCCTCCGCGCCTGCAGGTGGCTCGGGGGCAAATCTAGAAGGCCTGTCCCATGTTGAAATAGAGCTTCTCCTTAGGTTCTCCCTTTTCAGGCTGCAGATTTATGCCGTAATCGAGGCGCACGATTCCAATGGGGGTGTTCGCCCGCAGGCCTACGCCGGCTGAAGTCCGAACGTCCTTCAGCCGGAACTGTGTGGCCGAGGGCCATACATTCCCCACATCGGCGAACAGGGCCCCGCCGATCATCTTGTATATCGACTGGCGTATCTCCAGCAGGTTCCAGACGAGCTGGAACCTACCGCCGATTGGGTCACCATCAGCATCCAGAGGTCCAGCCAAACGATAGCCGAATCCTCTGATGGAGTTGGGGCCTCCGGCGTAAAATCTCTCGCTCAAGGGGATATCTTTGGACCTGCCGAACACGTCCATCCAGCCGCTCTCCAGAGAGGTGGCAAGTATTGTCGAATTCTTCCACCGGTAGAAGTACTTGACCCTCCCGATCAGGCGCACAAAAGTATCTGTGCCGCTTAGGAATGAACCTGCCAGCTCGTTTCTACCCTCAGCATACAAGCCGCGGGTGGAGTTGAACAGGTTATCGCGGGTATCGTAGATGACGGACAAGGTAAGGGTTCGCAGATTGGTCTTCAACTCCTGCGGAACGGCTTCCACCTGGACGTCGCTTAGCTCCGCGTCTTCATATCTGTAGGCCACTGAGGCGGTGGAGCGTTTACCGAAGGTTCTGCCCACGGCCAGCCGACCGACCTTTCGGAAAATGTCGAAGCCTGGCTCCTCCAGATATTCCGCCAGCAGGTTGAGATCGGTCTTCCAGGGGACGCCGAGAGTCCACGGCTCAGTAAATGACGCCTCGGCAGCGCGGCCGATGAAGCTGGCTCTTAATGTCAGCCCGGCTCTCAGGGCGGTGCCCATCAGGTTGCTGTTGAAGACTTCGATCCTTCCTCTTATCTTCTCCACCGATTCGTAGCCGGCTGCGACGTTGAACTCCAGAGACTGGTTTTCCTTTAGCTCCACCAGAATGTCCTTCTTGTCCGAATCGCCGGAGGTAGCCGGTCGCGGTCGGACGAAGACGCTCTGGAACAGACCCGTGAGGTAGAGTCTGCGTTGAGACTCCAGGAGGCGGGAGTATTTGATCACCTCCCCCTGACGAAAGAGAAGCTCGCGTCTGATCACGTGAGGTTTGGTTCTTTCTGCGCCTTCCAGCCGGATGTCGGCCACAGAGAACTGATTCTTCTCCTCAAGCGCAAAATCGACCAGGGCCCGGTGAGTCTCGTAATTTATGCGTATGTCGGGCTTCATCTCCGCTTCCAGATAGCCTTTGTCGGCATACAGAGTGAGGACCGAGAGGCTGGCATCCTGAATCTTGGCTGGCTTGAAAGGGTCGCCGGCTTTCAATTTGATTTTACCCAACAGCAAGCTGTCGCCAAACACAGTGTTGCCGAAGATGCTCACTCCCTCTATGGTTGTCAGCTCCCCCTCGGATATTCCAATCCGAATGTCGACCTCAGCCTTGGTCGTATCAACCGTCACCTGGGTATCGGCTATCTCGGCCTCCAGGTATCCGTTCTGCTGGTAGAAAAGCAGCAAACTTTTCAGATCGTCTTCGAAGATATGAGGATGATAGTATGAACGGGAGAGGAAACCCGAGGGGCGGGTTAGCATGACCCGCTTCAATCGGCCGTCCCTGAAGGCCTGATTACCCTCGAAGTCGACGGAATGCACCTTCAGCTTTCTGGGCGCTTCCTGGGCTGAGACGTTTGGCGCAAAAAGAAGGAGTATGGTCAGCAGACAGAAGATTGACTTGAGACTGTTCATCTGGACCTTAGTCTGTATTTCAGATTCATGCCTGCCCGGCCCTGCTGATTGGTTTCCCCTTCCAGGGAGAAGTGCTTGGAGAGCCGATAGTCCAGGCGGAAGCTGTTTTCGTTGGCATGACCCACGGTGGTGGTGTAGGTCAGCTCCACCCGGGGAGAGACCCTCTTGGATGCCAGAAGTTGCGGCCCCCAGTTGCGATCGCGGCTGAACAGGTTCCCCTCGATGGTGAATTGATCCAGTCCC
>CAYFQZ010000370.1:0-7817 GCA_964345305.1 uncultured Ignavibacteria bacterium
TATTCCGGTCAAAACCGGATTGCCGATCCATCTATGTTTCCAGGGCATGGCGCCAGGTTCCACGGTTCCCCCGCCCGCAGGCAGGCGACAGCCCATCACGAGATCATGGCCCTCCCGCAGTTTTTCGATAAACGGGAAGATGTTTGAAAAATCGTAGCTATCATCGGCGTCTCCCATGATTATGTATCGCCCTCGGGCTTCCTCGATACCTCCCTCCAGTGCGGCTCCATATCCTTTTGCCTCCACCGGCACCACTCGGGCACCGCACGCCTGTGCAATCTCCTTCGATCCGTCCGTGCTTCCGTTATCAGCTATTATGATCTCTGCTCTAAGATTCTGCCGTCGGATGGACCGCTGGGCTTTATTGATACACCTTTGGAGTGTCTCTGCTTCATTCAAACACGGCATCACTATTGACAGCTCCAGCTCAGAAGCTTCCTTCGCTGTTGCAGCTAAGGTCTCGCGCCGGTCGTAAGCGGGAATTAGCCGTGAACCCCCGACTTTCTCGAATTCTGAGTCCTGTGGTTTGGGTTTCCTCTCTGCTTCGCGGATTGTGTTTCTTAAGACTGGCATTCCTTAATCCCCCCTAATCTCTTCCAATTGAGCCAACACGCGAATATTCTGCGGATGCAGTTTCAGAGCCTTTTCCCATTCTTCTATTGCCAAGAGTCTGTAATTATAGCCCCTTTCCTGGCTGTACTGTTCTGAGTATACTGCGCCCAATACCTCGTGGATAAACGAGTTGGTCGGATCAGACCTTGAGGCTCTTTCTAAAAACAAAGCAGCCTTCTCGTAATCTTTCCTGTCAAAACATATCTCGGCTAAGGTCATGTAGCCGCTCGAGTTCCGTGGACATCGGGAAACAAACCGGTTAAGGATGGCTATGGCTGAGTCGGTTTGATCCTTTTCGATTAGTAGCTTCGCTTGCTCATAGTCGGACAGCCTGTAGCTTTTCGTTTCCGGGTTTCCGCTCGATTCTGCCACTCTGAGAATCTGCACCGGGAAATTTCTTAAGTGATAGGTGGCTACGGGCTTCGCATTTTTCATAACCTCAGGATAATCTGCCAAAACTTGCTTTCTTTGTCCGCCCCTGGCTTCAAGAGCCAGATGTGTTATGGGATGCTTCAGGAAGAAATCCCGATCGTCATCCCCGGGATGGAACATTCGCGGAACAAGTTTCAACTTGTTTTCCATGACTAGCGCTTGAGAGTATGGCCCGGAGATTACCGCCCCTTCGCCCAATATCCGCCCCAGATCCTGAGACGAGTTCATAAGGGAGTACTGCATGTTTCCGGAAAAGCGAGAAAACTGGACGCCGTTGATGATGACAACCAATAGCACGACTTCTGCCACGATGACCCTCTTGCGCGCTTTCATGCGGAGGGAAGGTTTCCATCTCTTCGCTTCGTGAAAAACGTAAGTCAAAGGAAAGGAGAGGAAAAACGAGGGTACTATGATTGAACTCAGCTGGGCGGTCCATCCCAACAATTTCAGAAAGAAGGATATGACGTGGAATACAAGAAAAGAGGCTACGGGAATGGAAAACACCCAAAACCACGCGCTCCTACCAGGCTTCCTTTTGGCCTCGGACGGGTTCAGAAAGTCGATGAGGCAGAAGGCCGCCAAGGTACACATGGGAGGAATCAGGAGCACTTGATACCGCAGAGGGCGATAATTCCAGGGCATTAAGGCCAAGATGCCCACCACAAGCCACAAGGCGAAAAGAAGCTCTAATCTTGAGCATGACTGAAGATTCTTAAGAATACTCTTGATTTTGAATATCTTGAAAAAGAATCCTAACAGAAAAAGCAGGGACAAAGTGAAAAGGAAGGGCATTCTGTAGAAAAGGTCTGTTCCGAGTGAGTATCCTTTAGTGGCGAAGACCTGGGTTACGCCGCCAAAGGAGAAGACCGAATAAATCAAATCGGAGATGGATCCAAAACCCCTGGGAGAGCCGTAAAGTCCCACCGACATCCCCGAGACGTGGTGAGACACAGACTCAGAGAAAGGGGAGTAGATCAGAATAAACCAGAGCAGTGCCACCGAGGAGAGGCCGGAAGTGAAAAACAGGATTCGGGAAAGCTTAGTCCTCGCGCCACTGGCTGTAGACTCATCTGATGGGCCAAGCATCAGTACGCCCAGATATGCGGGGAGCATAAGCACAGCCAATATCTTGCCGAACAAGATCGAGACGGCAAGACAACCGCCCGAAGGGATCAACAGCCAAACTCTCTTCATTCCCGGCACCATGAAGTAAATCCCCAGAACGATAAAGAAGATCGCCGAGACTTCGGCGAAGGTGCTGCGGCTGTACATCACCAGAATGTAATTGATGCCCACGAAAAAGGTCGCCAGAAGGGCGGTTTTCTGGTCCTTGCCGCTTTTGATGGCCAGATAGAAAAAGATCAGAGTGAGTGAATTTAAACTGGCAGCGACGAAGTTGGCTTGCCAGCGTCCTACCCCCAGGAGCTTGAAAAAGAGAAAAGAAATCAGAGTTAGGGCCGAATTCAAAGCCAAGATGAGATTACGCCCAAAAAGATCCCAGCTGCCAAACAACGCCTTGCTTCTGGCGAGTGAGGTGTACTGATCAGGGTCGGTGTTGATATCCTGGCTCCACGACAGGTTCAGGGGCGGATCTGCGGATAAGCAGAAGCATCTGAGAAAAACTGCCAGGCCGATTATTAAGACAAATAGAAGAACTTTTGCTGTTGAGGGGGTCAGGAAACGTATTCCGCGAGAGTTCTCCCTGGGGGACGTAAAGGACGGTATCATGTTATTCTACCAGCACTTCGCCGACCGTTCGGCATGGGCGTTGCAGCACTATCGTTCCACTTTCTTTGGTTTTATCGACAGTTTGCCAACCCCGCTTAAGCATCATTCTTTGCCGATTTGCATAGCTTTGTGCCGCTTCTCCACGCCGGGGCTTATGACCAGACCGTAGAAGAGTAAGTATTTGAAGGGTTGTCCACATACGCGTGGGAGTGATGGCCGGAGGGGTGAATTCCAGTGGATTTGAGCTGGCGTCCTCGCGCATTCAGAACGTCAGCTCTGGTGCCACCTGTGCTTAGGAAAAAACCGTCGTGGCGACGTGACTAACATGCTAACCGAAAATCTCCGGTAGGAATCACTGCGGTTTACACCTCGGATTGCCGCGCAGTAATACAAAACCTAAAGAAACAGGGTTAGAAAGGAATGTCCGATTGAAACGGGTGGATTCGTCGACGATTTTCGAACCTGCCCGCTCGCCCAGGATGCAGGTTATGCTTTGCTCGAAAGCACTCAGCGGCAAAGGCCGGCGTGTACGACATGCTGACTGAAAAAACCGAGCCGGACATGCGACGCTCCGATCGCAAGCGACAAATCGCCGCAAACGTCCCCCTCTCCGTCCATAATCGACCGTATGAAAAACAGTTGCGGCGACTGGACTGCCATCCTCAAGAACGGCGCACGGTTTTCGATTCTGGTTCAGGCACTTGGTGACCCTGAAGTTCGGACCCCAATCGCGAACCAGGCGTAGAGGCCCGGAATCACCAGAAGCGTCAGTATGGTCGAGCTTATCAGGCCGCCCAGCACCACCGCTGCCAGGGGCCTCTGGACTTCACTTCCGATGCCTGTTGCGAACAACAGAGGTGTCAGTCCGAGGCCGGTGGTCATAGCGGTCATCATGACCGGTCTGAGTCGAACCGACGCGCCCCTCACCGCAGCATCTACGGGATTACGCCTATCTGCTAAGAGTTGATTCATGTACGTGACAAGCACCATGCCATTCTCCAGGGCTATTCCAAACAGCGCAATGAATCCCACCGATGCCGGAACCGAGAGGTTCTGTCCGGTCACCCACAGTCCCACCACACCGCCGACAAGCGCGAGCGGGATGTTCAAGAGAATCAAGATCGAACTTCTCAGTGACCTGAAGTGCGAATACAGCAGAAACAGCACCAGCAGTAGGGTTATCGGAACCACCACGGCAAACCTTCGGTTTGCCTCCTGCTGCAGCCTGAATTGCCCGCCCCAGGCGGTAAAATAGCCTGGAGGAAGATCCACTTGTTTTTCGATTACCTTATTGGCTTCCTCCACAAACGTACCCACATCCCTGCCCACAACGTTCAGAGCGATGGAGATGAATCTCTGGTTGTTCTCTCGCGTTATCTGCCTTTGGCCTACCACCTCTTGGATCACTGCCAGCTCAGCTAACGGAATCCAGGCGCCAGCAGGACTCTTGACCATGATGTTGGCAATATCTTCAGGCGAGTCCCGGTAACCCTCCTGGTACCTGACCACGATGTCGTAGCGACGAATACCTTCAAATACCTGACCGGCCGATTCTCCGCCAACCGCAGCCGATATCACATCTTGAACATCCGAGACATTGATTCCGTGGCGGGCGATAGATTGCCTGTCGATACCGATTACCACTTCAGGCGTTCCGCTCACCTGGTCCGGCTGCACGTCTATTGCTCCGTCCACCGATCCGAGTGCTTCGGCGACCTGGTCGGCCTTTTCCTTGAGAGTTTCGATATCGTCGCCGAACAGTTTGACGGCCAACTCCGCCCTGACCCCCTCCAGGAGTTCGTTGACTGTCATCCTGATCGGCTGGGTGTAGTTGGCCAGCACGCCGGGTATGTTGCCCACCTGCTTCCTGATGAAATTCTGAAGGTCCTCCTGTGTCTTTGCGTTGACCCACTCATCTCGATCCTTGAGCGCTATGTAAGATTCAACCAGATTGACCGGATGAGAATGTGCCCCCACCTTTCCTCTGCCGATCCTTGAAATCACGCCCGACACCTCCGGAATGTCCATGAGCCTCCGTTCGACAATCATGGTTACCCGCTTCGATTCCTCCAGTGAGATTGACGGGGCCATAGACATGCGAAGCACTATGGTGCCCTCCTCCAGAGCAGGGGTGAACTCCGATCCCAGCCTGGGGAATACGGCCACTCCTAGCGCAAGCAGCACGGCTGCCAGTGCCAGCGGTGCTGCCCTGCGGGCAACAAAGAAGGAAAGTGCCGGCCTGTACACACTGGTCAGAAGACGCATTACCCCGCGCGCCTCTGGTTCGGACGACGGTTTCTGTACCCTAGATGGGCGCATTACAAAGCATGACAAAGCCGGAGCGATAAGGACCGTGAAAAGAATGGAGCCTGCCATGGCCAAGACCCCGGTGTTGGCTAGAGGCCTGAACGTCTTGCCTTCCACACCCTGTAGCGTAAACAGCGGGAGGAACACGATAACGATGATGGCGATGGCAAAGAGTGTGGGCCTTCCAACCTCAAACACCGCGTCACCTACGAGCTTCACCCGGGATTCGACCGGGTGGGGCATGCGAAGTGTCCGGTCGATATTCTCGACGACGACTATGCTGCCGTCAACCAGCATTCCGATGGCTATGGCCAGACCGCCCAGCGACATTAGATTGGCGGAAATGCCAAGCCGGCTCATCCATGCGGTGGCGAGGAGCAGGGAGAAAGGAATGGCTGCGGTTACCACCAGGCTGGGCCTGAAGGCTCCCAGGAACACCGCGAGAATAAGTATCACCAGGATTATACCCTGAATCAGTGCGTCCTTGACAGTTTTGACACAGGCGTCCACAAGCGTCTTTTGCTCGTAGTACGGGACTATCTTGACCCCTTCAGGCAGAATTCTGTTGATTTCGGCTACCTTCTGTTCAAGCTGACCGATGACCGCAGAGGCATTGGTGCCCAACAGCTTTATGACCGTTCCGGCGACGACCTCCTCGACGCCATTTCTTGTCTGTACGCCTCTGCGGATGGCCCCGCCTGTCTCCACTGCGGCCAGCTGTCCAAGGTAGATGGGAGTTCCACGTTCTGCTTTGATGACGATGTTCTCTATGTCCTGAATAGTCGAGGCCAGACCGACCGAGCGTACGATGAGTTCCTCTGAGTTTCGCTCTATGAATTGAGCACCTACATTCAGATTGTTTGCGCGAATCTTGTCGAGGATCTCAGATAGCGAGACATCGTAGCGAAGCAGGTTATCGGGATGAACGACCACGTGGTATTGCTTCTCATATCCCCCGATACCCAGTACCTCCGTGACACCCGGCACGGTCTGGAGATGGAACTTGACCAGCCAATCCTGGATATCCCTCAGCTCCTGAAGGCTTCGGGCTCCGGTCTCGTCCTCCAGGTAATAGAACAGCGCCAGACCCATTCCAGTGGAGATAGGTCCCATCTGTGGTTCGCCGAAACCTTCTGGTATTTCCTCCTTAACCTCTTGAAGTCTTTCGTCCACCAGCCGTCGCACAAAGTAAATGTCCATGTCATCTTCGAAATAGACGTTCACCACCGAGAGGCCAAAGTTGGAGACCGATCTGATGGTGACGATTCCGGGAAGACCGTTCATGGACGCTTCGATGGGGTAGGTGACGTATCTCTCGATCTCCTCGGGAGCCAGCCCCTCCGTAACCGTATAAACCTGCACTAGATTGGGCGAGACATCGGGGAAAGCATCCACGGGCAGGTTGACGTAGCTGTAGTAGCCGAAGCCCATCACCAGTAAAGCAAGGGCCAAGACCAGGAGGCGATTTTTCAGCGCGAACGTGACTACCTTCTCGATCATGATTCCCTCTCGGTCTAATGCGCATGCCCGTGACCAAAGCCGGATTTGGTCAGCTCCGCCTTTAGGGTGAACGCATTTCTGTTGACGTATTCGTCTCCAACGGAGAGGCCATTGAGTATCTCAACGAAGCTGTGATCCTGGTCCCCAATCTCCACGGGGCGGGGCTTAAAGCCATCCTGCGTGCTCACAAAGACGACGGTGTTCCCCTCAAAATGCTGAAGAGCGGATTTGGGAACCAGTATGGCCGCTTGCCGCTTGTTGGCGGTGATGGTGGCGTTTACGAATAACCCCGGTCTTAGCTTCCCATCTTTGTTTGCCAGAACCACTCGGGCTGTGGCCGTTCGGGTGTGCGAGTCAAGGATGGGGGACACGTAGGAAATCCTGCCGCGGCGGTCGGGAATTCCGTTTCCCACGCATATCAAGACTTCCTGGCCCCTCTCCACGTGCTGCAGGTGAGTCTGGTAGATGCTCAAATTGACCCAAACCGTGTTCAGATCGGCTATGACGAAGGCTGGTCTCTCTTCGGAGTGGACCTCTCCGACAGTCAGATGCTTGTCTATGACGGTGCCGCCGATAAGCGATTTGACGTCGTACTTCTCCAGGCTCTCGTTGCTTTCGATCACCGCCAGAACGTCGCCTGCCTTAACCTCATCTCCGATACCCTTTCGGACACTCTTGACGACTCCGGGGAATCTGGGATATATGTGAGCCAGCCTGTCGGCGTTGGCTACGACCTCGCCCGGAACGGATTCCTGCTTTCTAAGAGTTCCCGGTCCTGCGACCGATAGTTGGATGCCGAATTCCTCGATTTCGTGCGCGGAGAGCTTCACCACATCCTCGGCATGAACCTCCTGACCGGGCTTTTGATCAAGGGGATCGGATTGCTGATGCTCCTTATCTTGGTTGAAGGCTTGACCATCGTGCCGGTGCTGGTCGGATCCGGATGCCGTGAACGAGAATGTGGCCAGCAACAGCAGAGTTGCAGTCTGACCGGCAAGAAATCTGATGATGTAAGTATACGGCTTATGCATTGTCATTCTCCTGCTGTTAGAAGGTCCTCGTACCTGATACCCAGGAGGGCTTCCAGCGCTATGGCTTGCTCGCGAGACTCCCGGGTAAGTTCAATGCGTTGCGACTGAACCTCGATTAACATTCGCTCACTTTCGAGCAGCTGGGTGAGCGGAATTCTCCCATTCTGGTAAGCCGTTCTGAGAGACTGATAGGCTGATCTGGATTTG
>CAYFQZ010000371.1:0-6063 GCA_964345305.1 uncultured Ignavibacteria bacterium
CAACGGTAGTCACCACTGGCCCCGCAGCAACCAATCGCGAATTCTCATCATCCTTTAAGAGTGAATCCCTGATGGAAAAAGCCAATTGGGGAGAGGTTGTTGAGTTGCCTAAATCGCGCACCGTTGTCACCCCAGCTTTCGCCCATTCTTTAAGATTATCTTCATCATATGCACTATGGACGTGAGTATTCATCAGCCCCGGCAGAATATATGCTCCGTTGACGTCAATTATCCCAGCACCGGCAGGTATTTCCAGGCTGGACTCCGTTCCCACGGCTTGAATGTATCCATCCTTGAGGAGAATTACCGCGTTTGGAGTGGGTCCCGCACCTGTACCGTTTATCAGGATGCCATTAGTTAATGCAATTCCGCCAACATAGTCATCGTCCGATGTTGGTTTCTTGGATCTACTGCAAGTTATTAGGAAAAATGCAATTAGAAACAAGACGGCAAGAAGAATCGCGGGCCTTCTCATGAATTCTCCTACCGGTTAAGGCAAACCGTGAGCATACCTCACACCGGAGAACGCAGCCCAACCACCCCACTGCCCAGAGCAGCCACTTCATAGACCACTAGGTTAGGTTCGCTGCGCAAGCGACCTTTTGATCTGCCACTGTTAATACTACGTGCTTTCCTAGCCGGTGTTCCGGCTCCGTATGTCCTTCGAATGGTAAGTTGGGCTGAGGGACGGGCGGTCCGGCCCCGCGCCTTTGGCACGCAGGCCGGTTTTAGAATCAGTTGAACCCGACCTTTCGGATGTTAGGCGGACTTCAATCACCAAAGCTGACTTGGATGCACAACGTTATTTCCTCTTATGCTTGATGAACGTTCCTTTCCGATACTCCTCAAACGCAATTCTCAATTCCTCCTGCGTATTCATCACTATTGGACCACACCAGGCGACAGGCTCCCCAATCGGCTCTCCCGACACCAGCAGGAACCTGACTGGCTCATCTTCGGCTGAGGCAAAAATCTGATCTCCATCGTCAAACAGAACGACACTCTCTTCACCTACAAATGGTTCTCTCTGGATATCGAAGTAGTTTGCTCCTTCCACCTCGTACCTAAACGGATTTTTCTCTCTGCAGAAATATCCTTTCCCTTCAATCACGTACGCAAAAGCAGTACGCCCTGGTTTTACTGGATGGACAAACTCGGTTCCTGGCGGTATCACGACATCCAGGTATTCCGGGTCTATGACGATGTCCCTCACTGGCCCCTTCTTTCCGCTTACCTCTCCACAGATGATCTTGATTTTCGTACCCTCTTTTGAACTTACCTCCGGAATTTGCTCCCTCTTGATCTCACGGTAGCGAGGGTCCATCATTTTGTGGGCTGCTGGAAGATTGGCCCAAAGCTGAAAACCCCACATCAGGCCAGACTCTTCACCCTTTGGCATTTCCTGGTGGATGATTCCGCTGCCGGCTGTCATCCATTGTACTTCATGAGGATTGATGATCCCCTTGTTGCCCATGCTGTCTCCGTGCTCAACATTGCCGTGGAGAACATAAGTGATCGTTTCAATGCCACGATGCGGGTGCCAAGGAAAACCCTTGAGATAGTGTTCAGGCTTGCTTGCGTGGAAATCATCAAAGAGCAAGAACGGGTCGAAAATGGGAACTTCGCTAAACCCGAATGCTCTTTTCAGGTGTACGCCCGCCCCCTCAATTGTGGGTTTGCCTTTCAGAACCTTACGGATTCTTCTGGTTCCGCTCATTATCATCCTCTCCCTTTATTCCAATCATTCTTATGTGGACAAATGTCGAGGGTACAAACCTTCTCACCCGGGACCAGCCTGGTGACCCAGGTTGCTGGGCTCGAAGATGTAGATATTGTCGTACGCAAGGGTTGTATCCATTTGGACCAGAGCAAAGCCCGCACGGGAACACTGGTCGATCACAATCTCCCGGGAAACCGCATGACCGCCGTGATCTTCGAACTTGGTGGGGTCATACGCAATGATCGCCAGGCGTCCCTTGGGCTTCAGACTCGATCGCGTATTCCGGAGCAGGTTGACCGGATCGGATAGCTCATCGCAAGTGTTGATCAAATAGACCAAGTCAAGCTGCGCCTCGGGAAACCCCGACTCGAGCTCTCTGCTGTGTATCACGGTCATATTGGCTATCTCTTCTCTCTGGCAGCGTTTCTCCAGGAACCTGATCGCCTTGGGATCAATGTCGTTTGCATAAACCCTTCCAGCCGCTCCAACTCTGGTTGCCACCTTCACCGCGAACCGGCCATTGCCTGCTCCGATCTCACCGACAACCATTCCAGGCCTTATCCCCAGCACATCCATGATCTTGCCCGACGGCTGAAAGGACTCGAACTGCTCCTCCCACTCCTTGGACCACCTGCCGCCCCTCTCACACGAGTTTATGAGGAAAGCCAAGATTGCCGCAGAGAGAAGAACCAGAACTGGATCTATCCTCTTGCTAAGAATCGATCAAGCCTCCTTACCATTTGGTGACGGGACGTCATGAAACTGTCTCATCAGCACCAGGCTTTTTATCTACGACTTCCCCAACACGTAAATGACCCAGGGTGCAATCATAGTTTCGTTAACCCACTCGAACGGTTCATCCTCTCTTGCCAATGGTTTGTGAGTTTGGATCAACTTTAGACCCGCCTTCTTGTAAGTTTCCCCATAATCTTTGTCAGGCCAGATGATATCTTCCACCGGCCTTTTATCATCTATAGCCGTTACAATTATTTTTACTTTATCTCCGCATTTTGCATCTCTGTTTTCCGGAAAGTCTTTGGTGGAAAACGAAGCCCATTCATTTACATATATTTCCGGGGAGGAGACGAGATTCACGATCTTGCCTTCGGTCCTTAGCAGCCCCCTGAGTTTGACGAACAGCTCAACCTTCTTCTTTTCCGTAGGTATATTGTCAAAAGTGAATGCGGATAGTATTAGATCGTAGGAATTCTTTCCAAACCCACTGAAATCACCGTCCTCGATAAGACGATAGTCCCCCTCGGGATCGATCTGCCTGGCCTGTCTGATCATATCCTCTGCGATATCGACTCCGACCGCGTCGAATCCAAGCTTCTGCAAGAATCGTGTTGATCGTCCTGTACCGCAGCCAAAATCGATTGCTTTTCTTCCTCTGACGTGTCTGAAGATGATTTCAGGCAGGTCTCGATACGCTAAGTAATATGTGCCCGGAAACTCCAATTTGGCGTAGGCCTCTGCACGCTTAGCATCGTCATACACATTCGCGAATTCCATGATCACCTCTCTATTCCTAATCGCGTCTTGAAAGAAAGAGCAAAGCCAGACACGGGTTCACTACGTGGTCGTACCCTGGCTGGCGTACTCCGCGAATCGGACAGGTGAACAGCCAGAGGAACATACGGTTCTGACCTGTTGCCTACTCATTGATTGTTCTTAGCACCGACTTGATCTTTTCAATGTCTAATTCCATGACCCATACATCGAAATTCTCGGATCGTGTGCTGGTAAAGGCGATCTTTCCCCCGTCGGGAGACCAGCGGGGCGCATCATCGTAAGCCGGGTGATGAGTGAGTTGGATGGGGGCGCCGCCTCCCGCAGGCATTATCCAGATGTCGAAGTTCTCGCTCTGTTTTGATACAAAAGCCAGCAGCGACCCATCCGGAGAAAGGTCCATGTATCTGTAATAATTGTCTTGTTTGAAGGTCAGTTGCTTGATTCTTTCTCCGGTTGAGGAGAGCAGCCAAAGAGTTGATGCTCCTGATTCCGGGGATACGAGATTCACATAGATACTCCGTCCATCGGGTGACCAACAACAGGCTATGGGCAGAATGCCTTCCTCGTAAAAGATTTTCTCAAACTGGCCTGTTTGAATGTCTGCGACATAAAGGTTATCTCCTTCCCTGAACGCGAACCGTGCGGCATCCGGAGCCCAGCAGGGATTGCCACCTCTTGAGACGGGGATCGATTCAGGAACAATTCGAATCGGCTTTCCACCATGAGCGGATACCAGTTTGATGCTCTGGCCGCTATCTGCATCAAAGACAATGTAACTGCCGTCGGGAGACCAACTCGGATGCTCGGCAATACAATCTGTGAACTGCCAGGCCTTTCCCCCTTGCGCGGGGATCTTCCACAATCCGTTCCTTCCAGTGCTGTCGACCCTTTCGACCAAGGAGTAGACGATCGTCTTTCCGTCCGGAGACCAGCAGGGGAATCCTTCCTGGGCGGGATCGGAGGTGAGCTGCTTTAGAGGATATTTCTCCTGGGCATGTAGCAAGCTGCCGGACATTAAAGCCGTCACGATGATTAACCTTGTTAATTGCCTCATTTCTCCTCCAGAACTGCGAACCGCGCGCAGCTATTGGTCAGCGTTTTATTTATCCTTTCCAATCCCCTCGCAATAGGGCGAGAAGGTAATGATCATGAAACCTGTCGTTCAGATAATAGTAGTCGCGCAAGGTGCCTTCGACCTGAAAACCCAACTTCTTCAGAAGCCGAACCGAACGCGTATTACCGGTATACACCAAAGCCTCGATCCGGTTCAATCCCATGCAATTAAAGCCGCTGGGAATGACTACCTGCAGAGCTTCGGTCATATAACCTTGACCCCAACAGGCGGGGCTCAAGTCGTACCCAATCTCAGCGTGGCAATCACGTTGACGCCAGTTGTGATAGCCGCAGGTTCCAATCAGTTGGATATCCGCCTTCCGGACAATCCCCCAGCGATTGCGCTTTTTGGCCTCCGGTTGCTGGTAGAACTGGATGATTTCTTGCGCTCCTTCGATTTCGGTGAGCGGGGGCTGGTCCATTAGATACTCGGTGACAGCAGGGTCACTGAAGTGCCGAAAGATGAAATCAGTATCCTCGACGGTCAAGTTTCTCAAGAGGAGGCGTGGCGTCTCCAGAGGAGGAAAATGAATACGCTGGCCGAATGAGTTCATGAGAGAGCAGCTCCTGAGTTATGCTCCGTCTTTCCAGAGCTGTCCAACGGACGAGTGTTCCAGCCTGCCCGCCTTGGACGGACCTGCTTGCCGGGCCGCGCTATTCCCCGTGCGCATCTGAGAAACGAATAGTTTCGGTGGAACGGTACTGCCGACCTAATACCGTCAGGTCACATCCGCCAAAGGCGGGCAACAACCCGCCAACGCGGAATTTCAAAGGCTGACACGTGATCATGGTCCGAGCACCGAATCCTTAAGCCAATTGACGATGATCCTGATCGCCGGAACCTGTTCCCCGGTCTCGGGATCGAAGAAAGAATGATCCACCCCTGGCAGTACGATGATGCTGTAGTCATCGTTCCCGCTTTCTTTCATCAGCCGTGGGATGTTGCTTATGCTTGACTGAACCGACACCACCATGTCTTTCTCTCCATAGATGCACAGCCATTTGGCGCGCATACGCTTCAGCTCCGACATGTAGTCGCGCGATGCCGACCGGAAGCGCGGCCAGAGGAAGACCAAGTTGCTGTCGGTGAACACCTCCTGGTACGGGGTGGGCAGTGCGAACGGATCGATCTGTTTGCGCATCTCGATGATCTCGGCCGCTACTGCCTCAAGCTCAGCCGTATCGGCGTGAGCCCAGGCGGCATGGTGCCGCCGCCACAGCGGCATCACGATGTGTACCAGAGAATCGGCGTAGCCCCGGTATCCCAGAGCGTACTCTATGTTGTAGTTTCCGTGTTCCTCCCCCGACGCGATGGGGGCGGAACTGCTTATCACGAAGGAGATCTTTGGATATCGAGCCGCGGCCAGCGGAGCGACCAGTCCACCCCCACTGCCGCCCGCGGCACCGATTCTGGTCGGGTCGATATGGGGATGCGCTTCAAGCTCTTTGGCAATGTTCACCACGTCGTCGATGAAATCGTCCTCTGTGGCGTCAGCATACATCCCGCCGGAGGGGCCCGTGCCCCGTTTGTAGTAGACTAAGGCGGCGATGCCACAGCGGGCCAGCCTGGGCGCGTAGTATCGGGGTGACTCCATGATCAAGTCGGTCTCATTAAATCCGCCGGGAACCAAGATCACCAGCGGCCACCTGTCGGTTTCTGAGGGCAGATAGAGCTGTGCCGAAAGCGAGATTCCCTTGGACGGGATCTCATAATCCTG
>CAYFQZ010000372.1:0-25200 GCA_964345305.1 uncultured Ignavibacteria bacterium
GCTGCTCACCGGTCAAGGGGATAACAAATCCACCAGCCTGGCTGCCGGGCCGAAGCTGATGTACTTCTTCGGCCGCAAAGATGCCAAAACCTACCCATACTTCACCAGCGGAGTGTACTACCTGAGAAACGACGTGGATTATCAGAACATCGATTTCCTGCGTCAGGGAGTGATGTATGGTACCAGGCTCAAGTTCGGAGCAGGACTCAATTGGCTCATCCATCCTCACCTGTCTCTGGTGGTCGAAGCTTCGTACAACGCAGACGCCCTGAAACATGAGGACACGGATGAATCAGAGTCGGGCGGCATGGCCATCATCTCCATGGGGCTGGCCGGCTGGAGCTTCTAGATCCCAATCGACGCGGAAGGCGCCACTCGCAACGGTACATTGACAGGTTCAGCTTTACCTATCAGCGGCGCTCTCTTTATGCCAACGCCTCGATGCGGTGGTCGACATTGAAGACTGGCCCAGCGGCTCGAATCTGGATCATAACTACTTGTTCCTGTCGGATGTTACCTCCAACAAGATGCTTGGCTGCGACCAGGACAACTGGGTGGGGGAATTCGGTAGCCAGGGCACTGAAAACGGACGATTCCGGAGCGTTGGGGAAGCCGGGTCGATTAGGGATTCCACTACTTCTCGTGAGGCCCGCGGGCACTCCTTATCGTCCATCGGAGACGACAAGATAGTGGCACATGCTGACCTCGGTGGGTTACCGCTCAGGTAATCGCAGGGACAGACCACGGAGGAACACATTGTCCGACAGGGCGATGCTCGCCCGATTCAATAGGTGTTAGGCCCTACATGTTCATATTTTGCGCTTGACTATGAGGGGGGGCAGGATGTACTTGGGATAAAGGAAGAGGCTCTTTTGGCCAAAGAGATTGCAGAGTGACGATCTGAATTGACAAGCTGCATAAGTCTGAGCCGCTCAACTGACTGCGTCGAGAACTGGTTTTCAAAGTTGGAGGCAATATGAGGATGAGCATACTCCTATGCCCCGTGCTCTGCATTTGTGTGTTTGCACTCGGCTGTGGCGACCAGACGACTACTCCGGCGCAACTAAATCTGTCGTTTGACAAGAGTCATCCACCACCCTCGGCCTACGACTGCGAAGAGGAGGGCCGGTTCGAAGTGCGCCTGGTGCCGAACAATCACCCCCAAGTGGACGGGGATTACCTGAAGATGCTGTTCTGGTTGGAGCACGAGGATTATGTCTGCTATGAATCAAATGATATTGATTTCCCGCTCAGCACGGACAGCATTCAAACAGCCGCATACACCTTGGAATTCGGTGGTAACATTGAAGGGGAGTACGCCAGGGATGGTTATTTGCTGGTGGGTTGTCTGACTCTGGTAAGAGACGGCCAATTCGTACAAACGGTAGAAACCGAGCCAAGTTACATTGCAGTCTATCCAGCCAATACCTTCTCGAAAACCATGCACATCGAATATGACTGCCAGTTATCGTACAACATAGGGGCGGATACACTGGACACATTTGGCAAACTGGCGGCTGCCTTCCACGTTGCGGATACGGATACGGAGTTCTTATGGGATGAAACGAATATGAACAATCAGAACGTTGGTCCGTTTGATGCACAGTTATGGGATTATCATTATTCTCATTATGGGCATGGCGGACAGGGATACTCGATGCATCTTTTGGGAGTTCAAGGATTAGCTGACAATGCGGAGCATTTGGGTGGAAAATCATATCCCGGACCCCAAGGTTGGAGTTTCGTTTTCGTTAAGGACATAATCGATTACCACACACTGAAACCTGACTTTGCATTGTATAAAGTAACCATCCATGAACTTGGTCACCAGAGAGGTGACTTGACACATGCCAGTGGCGAGAATGCGCACCCAGAGAATCATGATTCTCCTTTTTGCGTAATGAATCAAGATTTATGCTACGTGGGAAATAATGACAATAACCCAAATAATGACCCACCAGGTCTGAAGCGTTGGTTCGACACGAACCCCCATTTTTGTAGTATGTGCGTTGATACCATAAGAAACGTGAGTTGGTAGCAGAGTTATGAACTGGAGGTAATCATGTTTTGCGAAAAGCCTCTTAGTATGACCGCCCTTCTAGTGATATCAGGTGTCTTTGCTTTTCTTGGTGAGGCCATAGCACCTCCCAGAGGTTATGTCATGAAGAACCCACCTGAACTGGAGGCAAAATTAACGCTTTTCAAAAAGAACTATTTGGTCAGAGAGCCTATTTGGGTTAGAGTTCAAGTTACAAATATCGGAACCGAAGAAGGGGATTTCTATTTTATGACATCCGACAGGCTTACAATTAGGGATTCAAAAGGGAAGTTGTATCCGTCCAATATCCACGTCGAATATATGGGACCCGTAACGATAGGCCCAAATGAAACGTTGGAGGACGAATTCGAGATTTTGGCTTCCTATGGTCTTCCACAGCACCACTTTGCAAATGGTTGGTGGTGGTTTTTTCCTCCCAATAGATATACAGTCTATTATGAGTTGAGTTATCTCTTGAAAGAGACGGTTGAGTCTCCGCTTGATTCTTTTGAAGTTCTGGAGCCTAAGGGCGACGAGATCACAGCGATGTATCTTTTGGTGGATTCCTTTAACCTATTGAAGGGAAAAAACACTAAAGAGGCGCTGGAGAGATTGGATGAGCTAATCGAGCAATATCCCCAGAGCGTTTACTCACCTTTCGCCTTGTCCAGAAAAATGAGCATCTATGCAATATACCTTGAAGATTCAAAGAGAGCTTTGACCGTGGGTAAGGAATTGATTGAAGACTATCCCGATTCGCGAGAGGCTGTCGCAGCTGTCCAAGTCATGTCAGCAATTTATCAGGCCAAGGAAGACAAAAACGCTTTCACAAACGCAATGAACGATTTAATCAGAGAATACCCAGACACGGATATCTCAAGGGAGGCCCAGAAACAATTAGACCAAGTGAAGGACAAGGAGTTTGAATAACCTGCAAGTTTACCGGCTGGCGTTGTATCGGTCTGGCCAGAGGAAATCTAGCTTAACCGATGGCAACGCATGCTTTGGTTGATGAACAGGAAGGAAAAGCCAAATCTGGGTGATATCATCAAGCTAATGTTCTCTCTGTCTTGACTGGATGATTCGAGGCAATATAAGCAAAACCCTGGTACAACAAGGAGGCGACGGATATGAAGAGAACTGTACTGTTCTCGACGGCGATCCTTCTTGCTTTCAGCGTAGCTTCGTTCGCAGGCTATGTTGAAGATCTGTTGCGCGAGAAAGGGCTGCACGTTGCGGATTTGACCGATAACGACATGGTAAATCTCCAGATAAACAGATTTCAGCAGGCTGTTCAGCAGCAATGGATAGCCGACATCGAAAACATCCTCTCGGTCAACTACACGGAGAACGACTCGACTTTGACTTACCAGTCAGTGGGCGAACAACTGGAACTGATTTTCTCCGCTCTGTCTCAGCTTCGAGGTTTGCCCACCCAGACAAACCCCGAGACCGGATGGCGATTCACCTCCACGTATGATTTCTTTCTACGCAAGACGAACATAAGCACCCAGGGCAACCAGGCTGAGGCCCAATGCGAGATCGGTCTGTTGTTCGCCGGGAGCGACTTCTGGGGCATAAAGGACACGCTTCGGTTCGCCAGGGCACAAGACGTATGGCTTCTGGAGGGTGCGGGGAGGTTATTCCGTTTTCTCAAAGAGGCTTCCCTATCTTCGCGCCAGGTTCCTGCGACCACCGGAGTATCGGGGCGCGCAATGGCCACAGAAAAGGGTGACTTTGTGTCCGACAATCTCCTGGTGCCCACCACGTTATGTTCCTTCGGAAAAACCACGCTGGCCAGATGGACCCGAAGCGAGAGCATCAACCAGTTCGGCTTCAACTGCATGAACCTGCCTTATGGCATTGTGGCCGACGTTGAGATCTGCCAGGGCGGCCCCGACTTCAATCACGAATACCTTTTCGTAGGCGACCCCATCGCGCACAAATTCCTCGGTTCCGACCAGGACGACTGGGTAGGCGAGTTCGGCAGCAAAGGCACCGGAATCGGTCAGTTCAATGAACCACATGGCATCTGCACAATTGGAGGCTACATCTATTTTGTTGCCGACATGCTCAATGACAGAATCGTTGCCTACCGCTATACCAATCAACTGGAACAACCGGAGTTTTACGACTCCTTGGCCATAACGGGTTATTACTACGATCATCCCAGAGACGTGGAGGCGAAGGAAAGAATGCCCGATAGCGCGCAACAGACGTCTTACATTGCAGTAGCTGACGCAGGCAATCACCGGATAGTGATCTTTCACTGGGAACCATACTTTGGCTGGAACAGGAACTACGGCGAACGCGGCTCGGGCCAAGGACAGTTTATTTGGCCCTCCTCCGTGTGCTTCGGCAGGGAGCCGAACTGGGGTTGGCACACCAACGACCTCTTCATCTGCGATAGGCACAACTACCGGCTGGCGAGAGTGTACATAGCACCGGAGAACACCATCTGGAGGTCGTCCTACCAGTTTGCCAGTGACGTTGACCTGACTTCCGTGGACGTGGATAACAAGGGTTTGGTCTATGTCCTCGACAGACGCAATGGAAAGGTGTACAAATTTTCTCCGCTTGAAGACGTGCCCCACACCTTCAGGCTTCTCGGCATCTGGGGCCAGATTGGAACGCAGGACGGGCAGCTATACTATCCCAATGCCATTCAGGCGGCGCATGGAAGATACGTGCCTTATCCAGCCCCCTGGATTCCTCTCAATGGCCTGGGCGACGTCTTCATCAGCGAATCCTGGGGTGACCAGACCGGCGTCAGAAGATTCGTCATTGCCGCTGACGTCTTGAATCTGACTGCCGAGTGGGTTCCTTACAACGAGGATACTGGTGAAGGCAATTTCATCTGGTGGCAGTATCACCTGACCGACTGCGGCACGGTAACCGAACAGGTCTTGCGGGGCGGAGAGGTCTGCACCACCTACAACGAAGGCACCCTCAACTGGGGCGGCCAAGGTGGTTCATGGCCGGTGGGTGGTCATCCACATGGAACGTACTACACCGTCAAGATTACTGCCGGGTCCATTTACGATCCGAGCATAGTGGTCGAAAAAACCGTAGACGTTTACGTGGATACGCTTTCCACTCACAATCCCGTCATCACCCAGGGCATAAGATGTCACTGGGTCAACGAACCCTTTACACCGTGCGACAACTGCGGGCACTGCATCAAGGAAAACGAGGGATACATTATCGATGTTCAAGCTTTCCATCCCGATGGCTATCCATTGACCTACGAATGGATCTGCCTCCGGGGCTATTTCGTGGACAACGACCAGACCACATGCAACCCTTGCTTTACAGACTCAAACGAGATTTGCTATGTGTCTCCGGATGCCCCCGGGCGGAAAGGTGATGACTACGAAGTAATTGACGTGGTAGTGCACGACCCCTACGGAGGCGAAACCGGCGACCACGTGGTTCCACAAATCTTCGACTCCGAATACTCGTGCCTCTGCGGCGATGCCGACGGCAATTCGATCGTGGACCTGGGGGATGCGATCTACATCCAGAACTATCTGTTTCGTGGCTTCGACCCTCCCCCTGATCCCATTGAACGGGCCGATGCAAACAATGATTGCGTCATTGACATGGAAGATATCATCTACATGCTGAATTACCTCTTCAATAACGATCCGCCTCCAGAATGCTGCTGGCTACACGAGGAATGAAAGGCTCGGAGCCCTCCTGTTGTGCAATATCTGTTCTAAGCGGGGGGTTGCTGTGTATTGTCGGGAAAAGCAGAAACCAGGCCGATCTAGCTGAACTGCTGCAATGTAAGCTCTCCCTGGCACAGCTTGCCATAAGTGAAATGCCGAAAGAAATCCCCCGGGTTTAGGTACTTTCCTCCGCCGCTCAAATCCCGGAGCACCGGCACGTGCGTGTGCGCCAGGATCACCGCGCCGAACCCTTGACTGATCTTTTCCGCGGCGAAGTCCTCGTAATCCCGCAGGTAGCCGGTATCGCGCTTTTGAACGTAGCTTCTGCTGCTTCGAGCAACCGCCTTTGCCAGAGGATAGCTTATGTCGGGTGGAATTTGCCTGTACAGAAAGATATTGACTCTGTTTCTCAGAATCTTCTTCAGAATCCTGTAACCCGAATCCTTCTTGGCGTACCCGTCTCCGTGAGCGATGAAAATCCTTTTGCCCTGATGCACCGCGTTCACAGCCTCCTTGAAGATGGGTATGCCTATTCTATTGGGAAGGAAATCTCCCAGCCAGAAATCGTGATTACCCACCACGTATTTGACCTTGACTCCAGAGTCGACCAGCTCTTTCAGCTTGGCGAGGACTCGAAAGTGATCTTTAGGCATGGTGTTCTTGTATTCGAACCAGAATTCGAACATGTCCCCCACCAGATAAAGGACTTCCGCTTCCTCTCCAACCCGGTCAAGCAGAGCGAGGAGCCTCTCTTCTTTCAGCTTTTCCTTGTCCGGCGATTCTGCACCCAGATGGGCATCGGAGAGGAAGAAGACGCTTTTGGACATGCAAGGAAAATTGCGGATTTGGATACGAAAGTCAAGTTAAAAGCTTCTCGGTGTGTCGGCCTCTCCCCCCCATCGCAGGCTGAAGCCTGCGGCTACATACCCTCCGATGGGGAAGGTCTAATCGTCAGCTTCCCCTGTTCTCCTTCAGCCCCTTCGATCTGGATTTCTGTCTGTAAGAACTGCTTCACCACCCAGACGTTGGTCAAGAGGTGTTTGGTAATCCTCGACACGGTAAAGGTCGATTTGCCATCGGCCAGCGCCAGATATGGAACCAGCTGGTCTGCCAGATGTGGATCCACCGCGGCGCCGCTCTGCGTGAATTGGAGGAAATCGTCGCACGCCTCTTCTGCCACCTTCTCCGCCCTTTTTCCCCTCTCCCCTAGTGCGGCGAAACCGGCCATGGAGTTTTCAAACTCGGCTTTCAGAAAAAAGAAGGTCCCCTGACCGATGGAGGGACCCCGGACAATCGTAATCTCTGGTGAGAAGCCTTTCCCCTTCAGGACCTTCATGGCTTGACCTTTTTGCCTTTCCGCGATGTGATCAGGAAGGTTGGAAACCGCGGAAATCCCTGACAAACGAAGCAGTCTGCCCCTTTCGGTCAAATCCAACGGAGAGAACTTTCGGGCAGGCTGGATGGAGCAGTCAACCTCTCCCCCGCCCTTGGGATACCAGCCCCACTTTTCGATCTCAAGATCTATCTCGCATCCGATTTCCTTGACCATAGGAGCAAATATCTCCTTGAGGAAGTGGAAAGGAGGACTCCAGGGCACGTGGGTGCCGCCCAGGACCTTTATTTTCGATCCGTTCTCGCACTGCCCCAGGGGCAAAAACAGGGCCTGCAAGACCAGAGAGGTCGAACCTGCACTTCTTTTCTTTTCTGCAACGTCGAAAGTGAAATCCCCGCCTCTGGCCTCCTCCGGCCAGAACCTCAAGACCTCAGACTGCAAGCTGTCCCCCTCCACCCGGGCACGGCTGATCCTCCTGCAGGCATTGACAGACGTCAGGTGCTGGGGCTGCAGCCCGGGAATCTTCCTTCCCTTACGGATATTGACTATCTCCACCGGTCTCTTCAAGATGCAGGACAAAGAAAGCGTGGTTCTCAGAATCTGCCCTCCGCCTTCACCGTAGTTACCGTCTATCTGCAGATACATGTCGTCACCTCTAGGCTTGCCTGAATTATTTTCTTCCTTCCAACTGAGGAAGACTTGCAGTCGTCAACGAGCCTCAAAATAACTGCCACACCACAAATCGCAAGTCAATTTAGCCGGTACCGGCAAACAGGTACTGGAACAGGTGTGTTCTGATGCGAGATCTCAGCTTACGTTCATCTGCGGCCGCAGCGGCGTGACGCCCCGATTCCGCTCCGGGCTCCGGCCCGCTCAATTGGGTCAAGTTTGGTATAGCGCCCCCGACCGGAGGAACGTAATCAAAGGTGGGGAAGGGATTTTTGAATTCGGTCACGTCTGACCATAACCGCGTTTCTGACACACGGTTATATTTCCTCAAAGATCGTCCCAAAACTGACCGAATTTACTCAGAGATGCTAAAATCAGCGATTTTGCCTTTTTTGTCACACTCAGCGGGCGCAGAATGAAGGTCTTGGCAGAAGGCAGCGAACCAGTTACATAGGAGATTGACGCACCGGCCCTTTCCCGAGCGGAAACCGGGATTTCTCTTGACTTTTTTGTGCATCTTCGTATTTTATGAATTGAAGGAAGGAATTTAGCGGAAGGCCGTAAGTCTGAGAGCGGCAAGACACTTCTTTCCTGACCTTCTGGGGCCAAAGGCAATCTGACGGGGTTGTTTGGAAACCAAAAAACAAAAAAGGAGGAGATATGCTTGTCTCGCGTAACAGGATTATTGTTGCTGTTCTTGCACTGAGCTTGGTTCTGGCCTTCTGTGCCGATGTCTGGGGGGTGGCCCTTCATCCAGATGTGGTGGAGAAGCTGAGGAGGGAAGGAAGGCTGGAGAGATTCATAGAAATGACTCGCGATGCCAGAGCCAGAGGCATGGACGCGCCAAGCACCGAGCCTCCGTTGAGATTGGCTCCCCTGGGAAAGGCCCAAGAAGATACCCTGAAGCCCTTCGTTCTTCTGATTGACTTCGTCGACAATGTTGCAGTCAAAGACACCAGCGAATTTTCGTTTCTTCTGTTCAGCAAAGACTTCGCCTTATCCACCGGGAGTTTTCGGGACTACTACATCGAGAACAGCTACAACACGCTGGAACTTGCCGGTGGGGCGGTATACGGATGGGTGCGCGCCCCGCAGACTTACGCTTACTACGTCAACGGGCAGGGCGGAACCGGAATGTATCCTCAGAATTGTCAACGAATGGTTGAGGATGCTTTGAACATCGCCAATGCCTATATCGACTTCCAGGAATTCGACTATGACGACAACGGAAGCATTGACGGAATGCTGGTAGTTCACGCCGGACCTGGACGCGAAGAGACAGGGAGCGACGACGATGTCCATTCCCACAAGTGGCAGTTATCCAGCCCCAAGTACTATGACGGCGTCCGGGTATACGAATACGCGATCCAGCCGGAGATACATCCCGGTGGGTCCTTAATCGACATCGGGGTTTTCTGTCACGAATTTGGACACTTCCTGGGCGCGGTGGACCTGTATGACTATGGCTACGACTCAGAAGGTGCTGGAAAATGGAGCGTCATGGCCTCGGGTTCCTATCTCAACAATTCCCAGACACCTTGTCATTTCGACGCCTATCACAAGAAGATATTGGGCTTTGCGCCTCCCGTCTGGATTCAGTCAAACCAAACCAACGTGGAAATCCCGCAGGTGGAGACTGATCCTGTAATTTATCGTCTGGCCAAGAATGCTTCTCTCCTCTGGGAGTACTTTCTGGTTGAGAACAAGCAGAGAACCGGCTTCGATTCCTACTTGCCGGGAGCGGGGCTGTTGATCTGGCACGTGGATCAGAACGCCGGCAGCGGCGGACATCCGAATGATTACCAATGGTGTCCGGGCGATCCCCCCACTCCCCACTACAGGGCGGCCGTGGAGCAGGCGGACGGCAAGTGGGAATTGGAAGGATGCCCCGGCTATATGAATGAGGGGACGGCCGCCGATCTCTACCCCGGATCATACGACGTACGGGCGTTCGACGACACCACCACACCCAGCTCCCGGGGCTATCCGGACACCTCCACTCAGGTTGCAGTGTGGAATATCTCCGATTCGGACTCTCTTATGTACGCCAACCTTGACATCACCTGGTCCCGACCTTGCGCGGTCATGGACAACTTTACCATAGATGACTTCGTCGGGGGAGACGGCGACGGCAGGCCCGAGCCGGGAGAGACGGTGAGGATTTACTTCACGATCACCAATCTGTGGCTGCCCATGACCGGAATCAGCGTGACCGCATCTGCAGATACCGCGGGAATAATTTTCACGGATGACTACTCATACCTGGGCAACCTGGGCGAGGGCGAATCGGCCAATAACTACACCGATCCCATCGAGTTCGAGGTGGCGCCCAACTTCCCCGGCAGGCCGACCATCTTCACTCTGCACCTGGAAGGCAATGGCGGATCGTATGCTCGTGACTTCTACGAAGAAGTCTGGTGCGGGACCGCCGAGCTTCTTCTGGTGGACGATGCAGGAGACTATCAGAGCCAGTATACCGATCACCTAGACTCCATGCGAATACTTCACGACGTCTGGGTGGCTTACGGCAAAGTTGACCCGGACTTCTCCTTCAGACTGTACAAACATATAATCTGGTACACCGGGGACCATCAGACCGATCTGTTTACCCAGGCCCAGGTGGATAGCCTCCTCAGCTTCCTGGACGGCGGAGGGAGGCTGTTCTTGACCAGCCAGGATGCGGTGGAGGTTCTTGCCGGATCTGCCAACCCGAGCTACCAGCGGCTTCTCACCGACTATCGGCACGTGGGATACGACGGGAACAACTCCGATCTTCTGGTGGCAAACATGCCAGGAGATGAAATAGGCGACGACCTGTGGATCTACCCGGGAGGTCCCGACTCGCCGGAGAATCAAACCTCCAAGGACGATCTTGTTCCCGACGCCGAAGCCGACACGGTGCTGCGTTATGCCGGGATCTGGTGGGAGCCCACCGGCCGGATCGCCGCCACCAAGTTCCTGAACGACTATTACAAGGTGGTAGTCTTCGGATTCGGATTCGAAGGTATCAACACCAGCGGCTCGATCTATTACGGACAGCAGATAAACGAACCTTTCGACGTGCTGCAGACGGTCTTGAACTGGCTGAGAGCTCCCGGGCCCACCATAAATGTGATGTATCCCAACGGAGGAGAAGATTTGCTCGTCGACAGCACCTATTGTATCGAGTGGGAGTCCTTCTCCTTCGACGACAGCGTCAAGATCGAAATCTCCATCGATGCCGGAGCCACCTGGTCGACCCTCGCCGAGACCACCACCAACGATGGGCAGTTCTGCTGGACAGTCCCCGACACTCCCTCCGATAGCTGCCTGATCATAATATCAGACGTGGGCAACGGGGTCCCGGCTGACACCAGCGACGATTATTTCCACATACTCAACTACATCAGTGTGATGTCTCCGAACGGGGGAGAATCCTGGTTCGTCGGCGAGACCTATGACATCCTCTGGTATGCCGTCTCCACCAAGGACAGCGTTAAGATTGAGTACTCCATCGACAACGGAGACACCTGGTCCACCGTAGCCGAGACCACCACCAACGACGGTGCGTATTCTTGGACCGTACCCGATACCCCGTCGGACAGCTGCCTGGTGCAGATATCAGACGTGGCCGATGGCATTCCCGTCGACAACAGCGACGACCTGTTTAGCATAATCAACTACGTTCCGGGCGACGCCAACGGTGACCTGATAGTGGATGTGGCAGATGCAATCCATTTGCTAAACTATCTTTTCAAGAGTGGAGACCCTCCGGATCCCATGGCATCGGGAGACGTCAACAATGACTGCGTGGTGGACGTGGGAGACGCGATCTACATCTTGAACTATCTGTTTAAGGGCGGTGATCCGCCTCAGCCCGGATGCGCTTAAGACGACAGTGCCCAGGGCTGCCTGCGACAATTCGGCGAGCCGGCCCGCCCGGTCGGCTCGCTCATATATCATCCCCAATGGAAAGGGGGAATCCTGCAGGAGTACGGCTGTGCGGCCAATGTCCTGCGGTGAACCGGTCCGGTGGTTTCGCTGCGAAAGTGGAGTCCGCTGAGATCGAAATTGACATAACCCGTTAGGAGGACGTATCATGCAAGTCTGGAGATGTCCGGCTCCGATTGCACTGCCGCTTCTCATCATCTTCTTGAGTACTCTCGCACTGGCTCAGGGCGCGTCGGACCAAGGAGCCGGGATGGAGGAGTGCGGCACGTGCGGCTGGACCGCGGGCAAGACCTCGGTGTCAGATCTATCTCCCGAAGAGAAGCAGAAACTGCTGGGGTTCGCCGTTCCCGATTGGTACGACGAATGGTGGGAGTCCCTGCCCAAGCTGGAGCCGCCCCCCGGAGCCAAATTTGATCCGGTCTTTGATTGGCGGACCCATCAGGGGCCATACGGGTTCAACGGCGTCACGCGGGTGAAGAGCCAAGGAAGCTGTGGTTCGTGCTGGGCCTTCGCGGCTGTAGCCCAGCTGGAATCACACATAAAGATCTACGGTGAGGTGGAGCTAGATCTTTCTGAGCAACAGTCCGTCTCTTGCATCAGGCCAAACGAAGGCTGTGATGGATGGTACTCCACGGCCTGCTACGATCTGTTTCGTACCGTCGGCGCCATATCGGAAGAGTGCATGCCCTATCGGGAGAACGATACCGAGCCCTGTATTCAGAATCAGTGCGAGAAGTGGGGCAAGATCTATTCCGTTCCCGATACGTCAGGCGGTTACGTGGCGGTTGCCAATAACGTGGATCATATCAAGAATGCTCTTCTGCGGGGGCCGGTTAAAACTAGCTTCACGGTTGAGGATACCTTCTACTATTATACAGGAGGATGCTACGATAAGGATACCTTCCTTCCTACCAACCACGCCGTTCTAATAGTCGGCTGGGATGATAACATGTGCGGGGGCGAGGGGGCCTGGATTGTGAAGAACAGCTGGGGCCTGGATTTCGGCCTGAGCGGCTATTTCTATATCAAGTACTACACTGCCCGAATAGGCTCGTATGTCTACCAGATAAACTACCGCTTTCACAGGCCGTGGGTGCGCTTCGAGGATTTCGGCTACGCGGATGATGCGCCCGGGGGGAACGGAGACGGCAGGATTCAGCCCGGCGAGACGGTTAGCCTTAATTTCACTCTTAAGAATCTTATGACTCCGCTGGGCCAGGTTGAGGTAACCGTGTCTCCTGATACGACGGGCATAGTGATGACTGACGATTACAGCTATCTGGGCGACATGCAGTCCAAGGACGTACTGGACAACTCCTCTGACCCTATGGAGTTCCACGTGCCCGAGGATTTCCCGCCGAGAAGAGTTCTCTTCAATTTCCACGTCACCGGAGACTCCGGTTTGGGCCAGACGTACACGGCCGACACCACCGTCGAGTTGTCCGTGGCGGGCAACATGCTGATAGTGGACGATGATCAGGGGGTGGACACTCTCCTCACAAACTACGAAGATTATTATACTGGACCGTTGGACCGCTTGAAGGCGGTGTTTGAGGTCTGGGACAAAAGCAGCGATCCGGACACCAACATCAATCTGTCCGATTACGACGTCCTGGTCTGGTTTACCGGAGACCATCGGGATTCGATCTTCTCCGAAGCGGATGTTGAAAGCTTAATGGCCTTCTTAGATGGCGGCGGCAGATTGTTCTTGACCAGCCAGGATGCGGTGGAAGCTTTGGCCAGCTCTCCCAATCCAATGTTTCAGGAATTCATGACGGACTATCTGCACTTGGGCTATGACGGAAACTGCACGGGACTGGTCAAGCTCTCGGTCCCCGGAAAAGCAGGAGACCAGATCGGAAATGACCTGCACATGTATCTGGAGGATGCCAGTTCCACGGAGAACCAGACCTCGGCGGACATGCTGGTTCCCGACGCCCAGGCGGATACGGTCTGCACGTATGCCGATATCTGGTGGGCTACCACGGAAGACTCGGTGGCCGGCATCAAATACATGAACGATTTCTACAAGGTGGTCGTCTTCGGATTCGGATTCGAAGGTCTAAACACAGACGGGCTGATGCACTTCGGAGAGGTGATAGATTCCACACACGTGGTAATGCAGCGGGTGCTGGATTGGCTCAATTCTCCGGGACCCGGCATCACGGTGGTCTACCCCAACGGAGGAGAAGAGTACTTCGCCGGGGATACTTGCCACATCCAATGGGAGTGCATCTCCTTTGACGATAGCGTAGACATCGGGTATTCCACGGACGGCGGCGGCACCTGGTCGTTCGTCGACAGGGCCAGGGGAAGCTCATATGCCTGGGAGGTTCCCGACTCGCCTTCAGACAGCTGTCTGGTCAGGGTATACGACGTAGACAACGGCATACCCGTCGACGAGAGCGATGATTTGTTTTCCATAAGCGACTACGTTCCGGGCGATCCCAACGGAGATCAGACAGTGGACTTAGGTGACGCGGTGTACCTGCTCAACTACTTGTTCAAGAACGGCGAAACTCCTGACCCAATGGCTGCCGGGGATGTCAACCGTGACTGCGTGGTCGATCTGGGAGATGTGGTATACCTGTTGAACTACCTATTCAAAAACGGCGATCCACCGCAGCCCGGATGCGCCTAAGCTGACAGAATAAATGGAGCTGAGCCGAGAACTCGATTGCAGACTTGAAAGGGGCTGGGTAAGCCTACCCGGCCCCTTTTCGGGCGAACCCGAAGATTGGAGCCAGCTCGGTATTTGAACGTTCCTTACTAGGAGCCGTAGCCCATAGTCAGGCTGATCTCTCTGCTCGGCCAAGAGCGCGGAGCCAACCTGGCCTAAACGAAAGGACCTGTCGTGAGAAATCGAAGAAGCTTCAGCGTGGTTCTTACCCTCTTTCTCAGCCTTGCCATGCAGGGTTTCACCTTTGCTCAAGATGCATCCGAGGCCGACGCAAATGCCTGCCCTACCTGCTCCTGGACCTCCGGTGAGACTTCGATCTCTCATCTCTCTCATGAGGAATTCCAGAAACTACTGGGCGAGGTCCTTCCTGACTGGTACCAGGAATGGTGGGATCAGTTGCCCAGGATAGAAGCGCCCCCGGATGCCAAATTCGATCCGGTATTCGATTGGCGCGTGCATCCGGGTCCCTATGGAAGTACCGGCGTGACCGGAGTAAGAAATCAAGGAGAATGCGGATCCTGCTGGGCCTTCGCCGGGGTGGCACAGCTGGAGTCGATGGTCAAGATATACGCCGAACTGGAGATGAACCTCTCGGAACAGCAGGTGGTTTCCTGCGTCACCCCTGGGCATGGCTGCAGCGGTTGGTACACCGAGGCGGCATACGATCTCTTCATGAGCCAGGGTTCGGCACCCGAAGCATGCATGCCCTACCATGCCAACGACACCGACCCCTGCATTCAGCACCAGTGCGAGAAGCTGGCCAAGATAAGTGGTTATCGCGCCGTGTCCAATAACGTCAATTCCATTAAGACCGCACTGCTGGAAGGACCGGTGAAGTCGAGCATGGCCGTCGAGGACACCTTCCAGACGTACACCGGTGGGTGTTACGATAAGCCGTATTACGGCACCAATCACGCCGTTCTCATCGTCGGATGGGACGACACCATGTGCAACGGGGAGGGGGCCTGGATCGTGAAAAACAGCTGGGGCTCCGGATGGGGCGAGAACGGCTTTTTCTATATCAAATATGGCTGCTGCCAGATGGGCACCAACGCCCTGCAGATCGATTATTACTTCCACCGACCCTTCGTCCGCTTTGACCATCTGGGAACCAGGGACGATCCGCCGGGAGGAGACGGAGACGGGAGGGTCGAAGCCGGAGAGACGGTAAGCCTGGATTTCACCTTGAAGAATCTGGCCACACCCCTGGGAGGCGTGGAGGTGACCGTTTCAGCCGACACCGCTGGTATCGTGATAACCGACGATTACAGCTATCTGGGGGATATGAACTCCAAGGACATCCTGGACAGCTCAGCCGATCCTTTGGAATTTTACGTGCCCGGGGATTTCCCGCCCCGAAGAGTACTCTTCACCTTCCACGTCTCAGGAGATTCGGGTGGTGGCGTGACCTATACGGCCGACAGCACCATCGAAGTATCTGTGGGCAGCACCATACTCCTGGTGGACGACGATCAGGGAACGGGACCCTTGAACAATTATGAGGAATACTACACGGAGGCTTTCGACTCCCTGAGGGCGGTCTTCGATATGTGGGACAAGAGTGCCAACCCCGACACCTCCGTTAAGTTTTCGCAGTACGATGTCCTGATTTGGTTCACCGGCGATCATCGGGACTCTATATTCTCACACGCGGATATTGAGAGCTTAACCTCCTTTCTGGATGGCGGAGGCAGGCTGTTCTTGACCAGCCAGGATGCGGTCGAATTCCTCTCCTCCTCCGGGGATCCCCTGTTTCAGCAGTTTCTCGATGATTATCTTCACCTAAGCTACGACGGGAACTGCACCGGACTTTCCCAGCTGATGGTGCCCGGCAAGGCAGGTGATGAGATTGGAGATGGTCTGTGGGTCTATCTGGAAGGTGCCAGTTCGCCCGAGAATCAGACATCGGCGGACATACTGATTCCGGATTCTGTGGCAGACACGGTCCTGGTTTATGCCGATATCTGGTGGGCCACAACCGAGGACTCGGTCGCCGGCATCAAGTTCATGAATGACTTTTACCGGGTGGTGGTGTTCGGTTTTGGATTCGAAGGAATAAACGCTGATGGACTTATGCACTATGGTCAGGTAACCCAGAAACCGCACGCGGTAATGGAGAGGGTGTTGGATTGGCTGCAGGCCCCGGGACCCATCATCAGCGTGCTTTCTCCCAACGGAGGAGAATGCTACCAGGTCGGGGACACCGTCGACATCTTATGGGAGTGCTCCTCCTTTGACGACAGCGTGGATGTTGAATATTCAACCGACGGCGGAGAAACCTGGAATTTCGTCCAGAGGACCAAAGAAAGCCTTTGTCCCTGGATCGTTCCTGACACGCCTTCCGACATTTGCCTGGCCCGAATCTCGGATGCCGATAACGGATTACCCGCGGATATAAGCGACGGTCATTTCTCCATCAGCAACTATATTGCGGGAGATGCTAACAACGATCAGATCGTAGATCTGGGAGATGTAATCTATCTGGTTAACTACCTGTTCAAGGAAGGAGGAACTCCAAGTCCCCCGGCCGCCGGTGATGCGAACGGTGACTGCGTGATAGACTTAGGCGATGTAGTCTACCTGCTCAACTACCTGTTCAAGAACGGCGATATGCCTTTGCCGGGATGCGCTTAAATTTCGGTATCGTCCCGTGTCTTGTCTTGCATCGAAGAGTACCGTTGTTCTCCTGCCACGTTCGTACCGGTCAATCCTCCGCGTGCAATGTCATCGGCTGAGGCAAATATCTGCATCCTGGCTCCAACCGGATGCCTGTGGGCAATTCGCTGGAGGTGACGACAGGGATTAACGGACCCGGCTTCTACCAGCAATCCGAGGGACACATAGAGCCAACCAGATCGTCGTAGTATTTATTGTAAACCGAAATCAGTTCAATTTTCTGTATCCTGACAGGCGAACAATCAGACGAAGGTGGAGACATCCGACCATTAGGAAAGAAGGAGGAGACATGTGCACTAGAGGGAAGGTGGCGGTTTTTGCTTTTTCCTTTATAACCCTGCTTTTAGCCGCCTCGGTTCATCTGTCGGCGGTTTCTCTGTCGCCCGAGCTGGTGGAAAGGCTCAGGAGCGAAGGGAGACTGGAAGAATATGTGGAGAAGGCGCGTGCAGCCAGAGAGCAGGGGGTGTGGCAGCCCAATCCCAATCCGCCCTTGGTCAGAAAAGGTCCCCGAACCAACCAGATCGATACCGTCAGAGCCATAGTCATCCTGGTGGATTTCGACGATAAAGTACACTCCCGTGACAGCGAAGAATTCGACACTCTGCTCTTCACCAAGGGATTCATGCACCCCACTGGCAGCATGAGAGATTTCTATTGGGAGAATTCTTATGGGACCTTTGAAGTGATCGGCGACGTGGCCGGATGGTACAGGATGCCTGAGGACAACGTTTATTATGCATGCACGGAGGGCGAACACGGTTTCGGCCCTTATCCCCACAACGCCCAGAAACTGGTAGAGGATGCGGTTCTGGCGGCCGATCCGGACGTGAACTTCGCCAATTACGATAAAGATGGAAACGGCGTGGTGGATGCGTTGTTCGTAGTTCACGCCGGTCCAGGCGCAGAAGAAACCGGAAGCGCCTGTCACATCTGGTCACACAGGTCGGTTACCCATGACCACATACCGGTCGACGGAGTTACCGTCTACGACTACTCCATGGAGCCGGAGACGCGCGCCGGCGGTGAACTGGTTGACATGGGAGTCTTCTCTCACGAGTTCGGCCACGTGCTGGGACTTCCGGACCTCTACGACTACGATTACAGCTCTGACGGCGTGGGAAGGTGGTCCATGATGGCGGGCGGCTCGTGGAATAACAGTGGACACACCCCGGCCAGTTTCGAGGCATGGTGCAAATACAAACTGGGCTTCTCCTCGGTCAATCAATTGACCAACAACCTGTCTGACGTCGAAATACTTCAAGCTGAAACGTCCCCTGTCTCCTATCGACTGTGGACTTCCGGCATGGGCGGATCTGAGTATTTCCTGGTTGAGAACAGACAGAAGACCGGGTTCGACGCTTACCTCCCCAGCCACGGCCTGTTAATATGGCACGTGGACGAGTCCGCGAGCAGCAACAGCGACGAGTGGTGCCCGGGGGACCCTCCCACCCCGCACTTCCGGGTAGCTCTGGAGCAAGCAGATGGCCTGTACGGGCTGGAGGGATGCTACGGCTCCAGCTCGGGTGACGGCGGCGATCCGTTTCCGGGCTCCTTCAACAAGAGAGATTTCGACGACACCACCCAGGTCAGCTCCAGGGATTACTATGACAACATCACCCAGGTGGCCGTCTGGAATATCAGCGACTCCGACTCGGCGATGTACGCCAGCCTCGATGTCACCTGGTCCCGACCGGGTCTTTCTCTGGATGAGTTCACCTTGAATGACATGATAGGGGGAGACGGCGACGGAAAGCCGGAGAACGGGGAGACCGTAGAGTTGTATCTCACCATCTCCAATGTCTGGCTCCCCTTTGACGGCGTGACGGTCACCGCCTCTGCCGATACGGACGGTATATACTTCACCAGCCCCCAGTCCTACCTGGGCTATATCGGAACCGGGGGCTCCGCCAACAATTACGGCGACCCCATCGAGTTCCAGATAGATCCATCCTTTCCCGGGAGGCCGACGATCCTGACCCTGCGCGCAGAGGGGAATGCAGGCTCCTATTATCATGACTTCAACGTTCAGGTCGCGGTGGGGCCCAGAGAGATTTTAATCGTGGACCAGGCCGCCAACTATCAGAGCTACTATACGGAATCTCTGGATTCCATGCGGCATATATACGACATCTGGGAAGCTTACGCCAAGGCAGATCCAGACTTCTCCTTCACGGAATACAGGTACTTGATCTGGTACACCGGAGATCATCAGACGGACTTTTTCACCCAGGCCCAGGTGGAAAGCCTGATGAGCTTCCTGGATAACGGGGGTAGGCTCTTTTTGACCGGCCAGGATGCGGTGGAAGCTCTTGCCGGATCCGGCAATCCCTCTTACCAGCAGTTCTTGAGTGATTATTTGCACGTCGGTTACGACGGAAACAACACGGAGTTTCTGGTGGCCCAGCAGCCGGGCGATGAGATCGGGGACGATCTGTGGATTTACCCCGGTGGACCGGACTCGCCTGACAACCAGACCTCCAAGGACAATCTGATTCCCGATGCCGAGGCCGATACGGTTCTGGTTTACGCCGGCCTCTGGTGGGCGCCCACGGACCTGGTCGCAGCCACGAAGTTCATGAATGACTTTTTCCAGGTGGTGGTCTTCGGGTTCGGATTCGAGGGCATTAATTCCAGCGGGATGCAGTATTTCGGAAAATACATCAGTACGCCGCAGACCGTCATGCAAAAGACACTGGACTGGTTGACAGGTCCCGGGCCTACCATCTACGTCACCTCTCCCGACGGAGGCGAAAGGTGGATCATCGGCGATACGGAGGATATCTTGTGGGAATCGATATACTTCGAGAATAACGTGGAGATAGAGTATTCCACAAACGCCGGAAGCACCTGGCTTACCATCGCCAGCAACAATCCTAACCAGGGCACCTATTCCTGGGTGGTTCCCGATACCCCGTCGGAGAACTGTCTCATCAGAATATGGGACGTGGACAACGGGATTCCGGTCGACGAGAGTGATGGCAACTTCGCCATCGCCAGCTACATTCCTGGAGATCCCACCGGCGATCGTCTGGTGGATTTGTCCGACGTGATCACCATCATTAATTATGTTCTGAAAGACGGCACCCCTCCCGATCCCCTGGCGGCGGGAGACGTCAACGGTGACTGTGAGGTGGATCTGGAAGACGTGGTTTATCTGCTCAACTATCTGTTCAAGGGCGGCGACCCACCTGTTCCCGGATGTGCCTAGGGCCTACTGATCTCACACTGTCCCGGCGCGCCCGAAAGACATCCGTGCTCCCGAGACAGGCTTAGTGAATGTGTTGCTGTCTCGCAGGTGGTCTGGACCTGATGCCATAGTCGAGTGGCAGGCCGGCAGCCGGGAGATGAGCAGATAGCTGAGCGCACAGGAAAGATCAGAGAAATACTCTCGTGCCTTCCCCGTAAGCAGACCGGTAAGCTAATCAGGTCAGGTTTGAGAAAGTGGAAAGAAGGGTGGTTTCTCACCACAAACAAGACTAAAGTGGTCTTCGTAGTATGCATTGACACCCCAACAGAACGCTTCTCATCTCGTGCAGGTTCCCGGGTGTCGGGGCATGAGAGGGTCCTAACTACCACAACATAAGGAGCTGTGATGCTTTCTCAGTGGAAGAGAATCGTCCTTTTGATCTCTCTTCTTTCGCTTTCCGCTGTCGCACCTGCCCATGTTTGGGCGGTCTCTCTCTCTCCGGAGTTGGTGGAGAGACTGAGAAGCGAGGGAAGGCTGGAAGAATGGACTACAAGGGCTGACCGGGCCAGAGAAAGAGGTGTGTGGGAGGCTGGCGCCAGCCCTCCCATTCTGACAAGAAGTCCGCTTGCCGGGACACAGATCGATACGGTCAGGGCTGTAGTCATTCTGGTGGATTTCGACGACAACCTGCATTCCCGTAACCCTGCCGAGTTCGATACCCTTCTGTTCAGCAAAGGATTCATCCTGCCTACCGGAAGCATGAGGGATTTCTTCTGGGAGAACTCCTATCAGGGCTTTGAGGTAATCGGGGATGTGGCGGGATGGTACCGAATGCCGCAGGATTATGTTTACTATACCTGTACTGTGGGAGAGAACGGCTTTGGCACCTATCCATACAACGTTCAGAAATTGGTGGAAGACGCCGTTGCCGCCGCTGATCCCTTCGTGGACTTCGCCGATTACGATCGCGACGGAAACGGATTCGTGGATGCCGTTTTTGTGGTTCACGCTGGGCCGGGAGCGGAGGAAACCGGGAACGACTGTCATATCTGGTCCCACCGGTGGGTCACCAACGGCTACCTATACGTAGACGGCGTGAAGATATTCGATTACTCCATGGAGCCTGAAAGACGGGCCGGCGGCACCCTGGTTGACATCGGAGTGTTCTGCCACGAGTTCGGACACGTCCTGGGACTGCCGGATCTCTACGATACCGATTACAGCTCGTCAGGTCTGGGAAGGTGGTCCCTGATGGCCGGCGGCTCCTGGAACAACAGCGGCAGAACGCCGGCTCATTTCGATGCCTGGTCCAAATACAAGCTGGGCTTTGTTTCGGTCGAACGCCTGATGTCCAATCAGACCGGCGTAGAAATTCCCCAGGTCGAAACGTCCCCGGCAGTCTATCGGCTGTGGACCTCCGGGGCTCTAGGATCGCAGTACTTTCTGGTCGAGAACAGGCAGCGGACCGGCTTCGATACTTATATTCCCGGGGAAGGCCTATTGATTTACCACGTGGATGAAGCCAAAAGCGGCAACACCCAGGAGTGGTGCCCCGGAAGTCCCGCCTCCATGCACTACAAGGTGGCATTGGAGCAGGCGGACGGCTTCTTCGGACTGGAAGGGTGCTACGGCGGCGCCACCTCTGGCGACGGTGCGGACCCCTTCCCCGGGAGTCACAACAAGAGAGCCTTCGATGATACCAGCGCCGTCGGTTCGCGCGATTACTACGGTGATTCCACCCAGGTGGCCGCATGGAACATCTCGGATTCGGACTCGGTAATGTATGCCAACCTGGACGTGACCTGGTCTCGACCAGGTCTCTTTCTGGACCAGTTCACCATGGATGATTTGGCCGGAGGCGACGGGGACGGCAGGCCGGAAGGAGGGGAAACGGTCAAGCTGTATTTTGCCATCTCCAATATGTGGCTTGCCTTGAATGGTGCCACGGTCACGGCTTCCGCGGATACCGACGGTGTGATCTTCACGGACAACGAATCGTATCTGGGCGACATCGGAACAGGCGGATCTGCCGACAACTATGGCGATCCGGTGGAGTTTGAAATGGGCTCCTCTTTCCCTGGAAGATCTACCGTCTTTACACTGCACGTGGAGGGCAACGGCGGTTCCTACAGTCATGATTTCCAGGTGGAGGTATCCGTCGGGGCGGTGGAGATTCTGCTGGCCGACCATGCCGGAGCCTACCAGAGTTACTACACCGATGCTCTGGATACGCTGGAACAAGTCTACGATGTCTGGGACGCATACGGCGAAGCAGATCCGGACTTCTCACTGGGGCAATATAAATACATTATCTGGTACACGGGAGACCACACCAGTTCCCTCTTCACTCAGGCCCACGTGGAGAGCTTGATGAGTTTCCTGGATAACGGAGGAAGGCTGTTCCTGACCAGCCAGGATGCTGTGGAAGTGCTGGCGAGCTCTCCCGATCCTCTCTTTCAGCAATTCCTGACTGATTACCTGCATGTCAGCTACGGCGGGAACAGCAGTGAGCTTCTGGTGGCGGAGAAAGCAGGAGACGAGATAGGCGACGATATGTGGATATTTCCCGGAGGTCCAGACTCTCCTGATAATCAAACCTCCAAGGACAATCTGGTCCCGGATTCTGAGGCCGATACGGTCCTGATGTACTCCGGCATCTGGTGGGAGCCGACAAACCTGGTGGCGGGTGCCAAATTCCAGAACGAGACTTTCAGGGTAGTGGTCTTCGGGTTCGGCTTTGAGGGGATCAACTCGAGCGGGCAGATGTACTACGGGAAGCCGGTGAGCACGCCGGACGAAGTGATGCGAAAGGTGCTGGACTGGCTCAAAGCTCCGGGGCCGACCGTTACGGTGACCTCTCCCAACGGGGGAGAAAACTGGATGGCAGGTCAGGCATACGACATTCTGTGGGAGTCCATCTCCTTCGCAAGTCCGGTGACCATCGAGTATTCCGCCGATGGAGGCGGTGCGTGGACCGCCATAGCTGCAGGCACCTCGAACGACGGACTATACTCGTGGGTAGTGCCCGACACTCCTTCGGACATCTGCCTTATCCGGATATCGGACATGGACGACGGAGCTCCTGTGGATCAGAGCGACGGCTATTTCTCCATAAACAGCTACGCCCCGGGCGACGCCAATGCCGACGGCTCGGTAGGGCTGGGCGATGTGATACACGTATTGAACTATCTTTTCAAGGACGGTGAGCCTCCCATTCCTCCGTCAGCCGGCGACGCCAACGGCAATTGCTCGGTTAATCTGGGGGACGCGCTGTATCTGCTCAACTATCTCTACAAGAATGGCGATCCCCCGCGACCCGGTTGTGCATAAAGCCAGACACATCATAGACCTTCCGACCCAGTGGCTGGAACACCGAGATTTCGTCTCGGTGTTCTTTTTTTGTCTTTTCCGGTGGGCAGTGCCGGTTAGGCATTGCGAACTACTTTCATCTTGACAAAGAGAGAGACGGCCGGTTATTATGACGTGAAAATCCAGGCCGATTCTGGAAGTGTCAGGATGAATTACAGACTAAACCACCCGCCAAGCATGAAAGATGCGAACCGGGTAAGATCTCCTCATGAAAAGAAAAGCTAGGCAAAAGCCGCCCGCCTCCCGTCTTTCCCGCCAGGACTGCGCCGCCATCCTGCTGGCAGCGTTCTGTGCAATGATCGTCCTGATCCACATGATAGCATCCTTCTTTCCCAAAGGTCGGATCTGGGGGTTCAACCATTGGTCCTATTTCCCCTTGTGGGTAGGCCTGCCTTTAGGGGTAGGCGCTCTGCTGCTTCTTGTTCCACAGATAAATAGGCTTGTGCGGGACGTTTTGCATTCGTTGTCATCATCTGTCTTGGATCTGTTTCACAGAGTCAAGATAGACACCTCGAAGAAAAGATACACTTGGTATGCGATACTCAGCCTGCTTTTCTTTCTCCCCTTCTGGTTTCTGAGGGACCGAACCCGTTTTCTGGGCGACGGGGCGCAGATAATCAGCCGCATGGCCTCCGGTGAGCTCTCCGTGAAATGGACCGAGCCTTTGGAGATATTTCTCCACCTAAAGGCGTACAGCCTTGCTCAACAGCTTTGGGGAATGCACTCGGCCACGGTTTACGCCCTTTTGAGCTGCCTGGCCGGCGTACTCTTTGTTTTTCTACTTTTTCTGTTTGCGGATCTCTGGGGAGAAAGGCGAGGCGAAAAGGTTCTGATCTTTCTGGTGGTGATCGGCATGGGTAGTTCCCTGCTCTTCTTCGGTTACGTCGAACATTACAGCTTCCTGTATCTGTTCACCTTTGCCTTCATCTTCTGCTCCATTCTTTACCTGGAGGGAAAGCTCAGTTGGCTCTTCCCGGCAGCGGCCTTCGTTCTGGCTTTCCTTTCTCATGTTTCAGCATCACATCTTCTGCCGTCGCTTTTGTTCCTGCTTTTCATCAAGGGAAAAGAGGGCAGATTGTTTCTGGTAAGAAGAGTCTTGATTCTCGCCTTGGGCGCGCTGACTCTCATGGCAATCGCTTGGTTGTACAATAAACACAGCTGGGCAGTCCCCCCGATGTTCGTGCCTCTTTCAGAGGATACCTATTCGGCTCCAGGTTACCTCCTGTTCTCCCTGCCACATCTTGCGGATTTTGTGAATCAGCAGCTTCTGGCCTCGCCGGTCGGTCTGGCTATGGTGGTGGCGCCGCCCGCCTGTTTTGCGTTGAAACCTGTTCTCAAGAGCAGGGTTTTCCAATTCCTGCTCCTGGTCAGCCTGTCTCAGCTCTTTTTCAATTTTGTGATTGATCCGGGCCTGGGCGCTCCCCGCGATTGGGACCTCTTTTCTACAGCGGGTCTAGGATACACTGTTTTGGGGCTCTTCGTTCTTTTTCGACTGCTTAAGAACAGCTCCATGTCTGCATATCTGATTACGATATTGGTTGCCGCATCTCTTTACTCCACTTTGCCCTGGATCGCCATTCATGCCAGCGAGGACAGGTCCATCAGACGCTTCGAAAACATTCTGGAGATCGATGCCAAAAGAAGTTA